>CAZREK010000015.1:0-16860 GCA_964598965.1 uncultured Bifidobacterium sp.
GTGGTGTCGCTGGACAGCCGCCGGCGCTGGCCAACCCGTGTGCTCACGGCCGCCGCTGCGGTCGCCGCCGTGGGCGTCATCGGCGTCACCGCGCTGCGCGGCAACGACAAGGCCTCGGATTCGAACAGTGCCTCCGCCGACGAGTACGCCGTGGTCATGGGGGCCACCGCCACCACTGCGGCTACCGCCGGTGGTGCCGCCCCCACCGCCGACAGTTTCATCGCCGTCGCCACCCCGATCATCGCCGTCAACTCGCCCGAGCAGTTGCGCGACCTCGTCGCCGCAAAGGTGGCTCCGGAGGTCGCCGCTGACGCCACCGAGGCGCGCGACTCTGGTTCGCCGGCGCTGGCTTGCCTCACCTCGGATCAGCAGTACATCGCCGACATCACCTACGCGGGCACGCCTGCGATCGCCGCACGCGATACGGTCACGGGCGTGATCCAGGCCATCGACGAGCAGTGCAACGTGCTCGCCGAGGTGAAGCCGTAGCCCATGCCCGGCGTTCTCCTCGCTCTCACCATCGTCAGCGCGGTGCTCGACTGGGTGTCGCGACTGCGCCACATGCCGCGGCTGGAGGTCGTCACCAAGCCACTCACCACGGTCCTGGTGATCGGGCTGGCACTCGTCGGCGACGCACCCACCGCGCAGCGTGTGGTCGGGGTGGTCGCCTTGGTGTTGTGTCTCGTCGGCGACATCGTCCTCATGCCGGTGATCGACAAGTTCGTCATCGGCCTGGCGTCGTTCCTGCTCGGGCACGTCGTGTTCGTCGTGCTCTTCGCTCAGTACGGCTTTGACCGCTGGTGGCTGGGGGCGGTCGCTCTTGCCGCCACTGTCCTGCTGGTGGCCACGGTCGGCCGCCGCATCGTCACCGCTGCCGGCACCCATGACGCCGCGCTGAAGGTTCCGGTCGCCGCCTATCTCACGGTCATCTCTGTCATGACGATCACCGGCTGGGCCACCGGAATGCTGCTGGTGGTGCTGGGCAGCACCCTGTTCGTGATCAGCGACTCGATCCTCGGCTGGGCGCGGTTCGTGCAGTCGCGCGGCTGGATGTCGGTGGCGATCATGGTCACCTACCACGGTGCCATCGCGCTGCTCGCGCTCAGCCTCTGGTAGCCGCTCTCGCCGCCGGGGGTAGGCTCCTCGCCATGCCGGGTAATCCCTTCACCGATCCCAACTGGGCGCCCAACCTGGCCGACACGGTCGAACGGACCGTCGGCAAGGTGCGCACCGTCGCCACCGACAACGCAGTCAAGGTCTCGCGTGCGCTGGTGTTCGGCCTGCTGGCGGTCATCTGCCTGCTCATCGCCGCCCCGCTCGGCACCATCCTGTTCGTGCGCTTCGCCCAGGTGGTGCTCAGTCGCATGACACGTACTGACCACGCCACCACGGTGTGGTTGTCGTACATGATCACCGGCGGGCTGTTCATGATCCTCGGGTTCGTGATGCTTCGCCTGCGCCGCACCACCTCGGAGGACGTGTGAGCCACCACCCCGTCATCGTCATCGGTTCCGGCCCCGCCGGCCTCACCGCTGCCATTTACACCGCTCGCGCCAACCTGGCACCGTTCGTCATCGAAGGCGAGCCGTCCAGCACCAGCGACCAACCCGGTGGACAGCTGATGCTCACCACCGAGGTGGAGAACTTCCCCGGCTTCCCCGAGGGCATCATGGGTCCGGAGTTGATGATGCGCATGCGCGAGCAAGCAGCTCGCTTCGGTGCGCAGTTCCTCACCGCCAAGGCGACCGCCATCGACTTTTCTGAGCGTCCGTTCAAGGTTTGGGTGCGCGATGACCTCTACACCGCCGACGCGATCATCGTCTCCACCGGCGCCCAGAGCCTGATGCTGGGTCTGGAAGCCGAACAGCGCCTCCTCGGCCACGGCTTGTCCACCTGCGCCACCTGCGACGGGTTCTTCTTCCGCGGTCAGGAGATCGCCGTCGTGGGCGGTGGCGACAGCGCCATCGAGGAAGCCTCGTTCCTCACCAAGTTCGCCACCAAGGTGCACCTGTTGGTGCGCCGCGACGTGCTGCGCGCCTCCAAGGTCATGCAGGACCGGGCGCAGCACAACGAGAAGATCCAGATCCACTGGCACACGGTCGTCGACGACTTGGTGGGCACCGACAAGCTGGAGGGCGCCATCGTCCGCAACGTGCAGACCGGCGAGGTCAGCACCATGCCGGTCACTGGCCTCTTCGTCGCCATCGGCCACCGTCCCAACACCGACCTGTTCAAGGGCGTGCTGGACATGGAGGACAACGGCTACCTCATCACCCGGCCCGGCTCCTCGTACACCAACGTCGAGGGCGTCTTCGCCTGCGGCGACGTGCAGGACCACACCTACCGCCAGGCGATCACCGCCGCCGGCTCGGGCTGCACCGCCGCGATCGACTGCGAGCGTTGGCTCGAGTCAGTCGGGCACTGACCCAGCTGTTGCAGGTAGCATCGAGGAACCGAGCGAAAGGAACTCTCGATGGCTGCTGGCATCGTCACTCTCACCACGTCCTCGTTCGACGAGACGGTTCAGGCCTCGGCGCAGCCGATCCTGGTCGACTTCTGGGCGGAGTGGTGCGGTCCGTGCAAGATGATCGCCCCCATCCTGGGCGAGATCGCTGCCGAGCAGCCCGGGCTCACCATCGCCAAGCTCAATGTCGACGAGAACCCCGACATCGCCATGCGGTTCAACGTGATGAGCATCCCCACCCTGCTGGTGTTCCACAACGGTGAGGTGCGCAAGCGCCTCGTCGGCGCCAAGGGCAAGGGTCAACTCCTCCAGGAGCTGAGCGAATTCCTGCCTACTTCCCGCTGACTCCCGGTCAGCGCGGCGAGGCCATTCGCGACCTACAACGCCGCCTCGGCGCCGCCGGGTACCCACCCGCCGCTGTGGCCGAGGCGGGCGAATATTGCGCGCACACGTACGACGCGGTGAAGGCCTTCCAGCGCGCCCGCGGTCTCCGTGCGGACGGGGTGTGCGACGAAACGACCTGGGGGGCGTTGGTGGAAGCCTCCTGGCGCCTCGGTGACCGGCAACTGTTCCTCACTCTGCCCAACCTGCGCGGTGACGACGTCGCTGACCTGCAGTCGCGTCTCGCTCGGTTGGGTTTCGACTGCGGTCGCGTGGACGGCATCCTCGGGCCGCGCACCGCTCGCGCGCTCGCCGACTTCCAGTCCAACTGCGGGCTGGTGGCCGACGGGATGTGTGGTCCGGACACCATCCGCGCGCTGCAACGGGTCAGTGGCCACACCGGCAGCGGCCCGGGGGTCTCGACGGTCCGCGAGCGCGAACGCCTGCGCGTCGGTCTGGGCTCGGTGGCCCACTGCCGCATCGTGGTCGGCCAGTTCGGCGGGCTCAGCGCGCTCACTCGCTTCCTTGCTCGGGAGTTGCGTCAGCAGGGCTCCACGGTCATGCCGCTCGACGAACCAGATCCCGTCGCGCAGGCCATGGCCGCCAACCACTTCTCCGCCGATGTGTACGTGGGCGTCGAGGCGCAGCCGATCCCGGCGGCCGTCGCTCACTTCTACAAGGTGCCCACGTTCGAGTCCGTCGGGGGCCGAGCGCTGGCCGAACGGGTCAGCAGCGAGCTGTCGACAATGCCGGAGTTCGCCGGTTGCCGCGCCGATGGGATGCGCCTGCCCGTGCTGCGCGAGACGCGTATGCCGGCGGTGCTGCTCAGCTTGGGGCCGACACGAATAGTCGCGGACGCTGCCCCGGCAGTGGCCAGTGCCATGCTGCGCGCCCTCGACCTGTGGATCTCACGCGCGGAGTGAAGGTTTATCCACAGCCTTGTCCACCGATGTGCGTAACCCTCACGCGCAACGTGTGACCGAGGTCACCACTTTCTGTGAGATCACTCCGACTCGTGAACGCTCGGGGTGGTCATCTGGTGGTAGATGCGCTCCAGGTCCTCGAGATCGGCGAATTCGATGACGACCTTGCCCTTCTTCGTCCCCATCGTGACGTTGACGCGTGTGGACAAGTGATCGGCGAGCAACTGCTCCAGTTCCAGCAGGCCCGGAGGACGCAAGCGAGTGGCGGGGCTCAAGCCGGCACCATCGGGCACCTCGCGACCGCTGGCGGCAGCAGCAGCGGCGGGCGTTGACGACTGCGAACGCTCGCGAACGGCGTCCTCCAGCATGCGCACCGACCAACCCTCGCTGCTGGCCTTCTTCGCCAACTGCTCCTGGAATGCACGATCGGGTGTGCCGAGCAAGGCCCGGGCATGGCCAGCGGACAGGCGGCCGTCGGCGAGCAGATGCTGGATCGCTGCCGGCAGCGACAGCAGGCGCAACGAGTTGGTGATCGTCGAACGGCTCTTGCCCATCCGCACCGCGATCTGTTCGTGCGTCATCTCGAAGTCCTCGGCCAGCTGCTGATAGCCAGAGGCCTCCTCCAAGGCGGTCAGATCCTCACGGTGCAGGTTCTCCACCAGTGCCCGCTCCACCGAGGCGACATCGTCGATGGCAGTCACGATCGCCGGCACCACGGCCAGACCGGCCCGACGTGCCGCACGCCAGCGGCGCTCGCCGGCGATCAACTCGTACTGGCCGTCACCCAGCGGCCGCACCTGAATCGGCTGCAGCACGCCGATCTCCCCGACCGAGGCGGTCAGCTCGCTGAGCGCCTCCTCGTCGAAGTGCACACGCGGCTGGTTGGGATTGGGGGTGATGTTGCCGACGGGAATCTCTTCCAAGCGAGGGCCGTCGACGTCCCCGCCAGTGGTGTCGGCGGGGATCAGTGCCCCGAGTCCTTTACCGAGTCCGCTGAGCCGGGCCACCGCTGACCTCCTTGGCGACGCTGCGGTACGCCGTGGCGCCGCGAGATGATGAATCGAACGTGATGATCGGCTGCCCGAAGGACGGTGCTTCCGACAGGCGGACGGTGCGCGGCACGACGGCCTTGCACACCTTGTCGCCGAAGTGATCGCGCACCTCTTGCACCACCTGGTCGGCCAGCTTGGTGCGAGCGTCGTACATGACGCAGACGATGGTGCTGACTTCCAGCGACGGGTTCAGCTTGCGCTTCACCAGATCGACGTTGCGCAGCAACTGGCCCAGGCCTTCCAGGGCGTAGTACTCGCACTGGATCGGCACGAGCACCTCCTGGGCGCCGTTGAGGCCGTTGACCGTCAGCAAGCCCAGCGACGGCGGGCAGTCGATGAGGACGTAGTCGTAGTCGGCGAGCACGCCTTGGATGGCGTTGCGCAACAGCGACTCGCGACCGATGATCGACACCAACTCGATCTCCGCACCGGCCAGATCGAGGCTGGCGGGGGCGATGAACAGACCTTTGATGGCGGTCGGTTCGATGCAGTTCTCGAGCGGCGCCTCGTGCATCAGCACGTCGTACATCGACGTCTCCAGACCACGGTTCTCGATACCGAGGCCAGTGGAGGCATTGCCTTGCGGATCGAGATCGACGATCAGCGTGCGGTAGCCGAGTTCGGCGAGACAAGCACCCAAGTTGATGGTGGTGGTGGTCTTGCCGACGCCGCCCTTTTGGTTGGCGATGGCAATCACACGGGGGAGTGGGCGGGAGCCACTCGGGGAGGTCGACATGCAGAGCACTCCTCGTTGGACGGACCCCCGCAGGCTAGCCGCGAGGGAGCGGATGTTTCACGTGAAACATCGCACGGACACCAGGGTGCCTCGCAGGAATGTTTCACGTGAAACATTCACCGGCGTCGGAAGCAGCGAATCCCCTGGTCGCGGCCCACATCGACCAGTTCCAGCGGCTCCAGCACCCGCTGCGGCCACCGCTCCGGGTCGTCTTCCGGTGGCTCACTGACGATCAGAATGCCTCCCGACCGCAGCAGCGCCGAGGCCCACCGAGCCGTGATCGGGGGTGCGGCGAAACTGCGGGCGGTCACCGCGTCGAAACCGCGTGGGTGCTGACGGGCCACCTCGGCCACGTCCGTGTCCACCACTCGCACCCGCTCCGACAGTTCCAGCGAGCGCACGGCACGGCGCAGCAGGTCCGCCCGCCGAGTACGGCGCTCCACCAACGTGACCTCCAGCCACGGGCAGCGGGCGGCGATCACCAGCCCTGGCAGCCCGCCACCGGACCCGAGATCGACCGCCTGGCGGGCGTCTGCCGGCAGCGCGGCGACGAACTGCTCGGCGTGCGCAACAGCAACGGGGAGCGACCGTTCACCGATCGCTCCCCGTTCCGCAATGGCAGCCAAGGCCGCCAGCAACGCTGTGTCGCTCGTGTCAGCCATTGGCCGGAGCGATCACCACCCGGCGGTACGGATCGTCGCCTTCCGAGCGGGTGGCGATCCCGTCGACCGTTGCCAGGGTGTCGTGGATGATCTTGCGGTCGGCCGAGGACATCGGTTCGAGCACGCGGGCCACGCCGGACGACTTGACCTCATCGGCCATCTGCACGGCGAACTTCCCGAGCGCCACGCGGCGACGCTCGCGGTAGCCGCCGACATCCACCCGCAGGCGAGTGTCGTGGTCACCGAGGCGGCGCTGCGAAGCGACACGGGCCAGGTCCTGCACCGCCTGCAGCGTGGTGCCACGGGGGCCCACCAACAGGCCCAGTTCCTGCCCGTGCACACGCACTTCCAGGTCCTCGCCATCCTCCACCAGTTCGACCGTGCCGGTCAGACCGAACGAGCCCACCAGACCTTCCAGGAAGCGCTGGGCTTCCTCCCCCACCTGTCGCGGATCCACGTGTTCCAGCTCCTTCTGTTGTGCCGGGGCTGCCCCGGCCTCGCTCGTACCTGCCGTCACAGCGGGCTTCTGCCCGCCCTTGCTCTTCGCGGGGCGATTCCCGTTGTTGCCCGCACCGCCGCCATTCCCGTTCCCGTTGGCCTTCGCGCCGGTCTTGGCGGCAGCCTTGGCCGCCTTCTGCGGCGCAGGGCTGGTGGGGTCGGCCGGCGGACGACCGGAACGCTCCTGACCGCCGCCCTTGCGCTCGCCACTACGGCGACGGTCTCGACGGTCCACCTTCTGGCGAGCCTGCGTGGGTCGGACGCGTGCCCGAACACGAGCCTCGCCACGAACACGCCCGAACAGGCCCTGCTTGGGCTCGTCGAGCAGCTCGAACTCGGCGTCTTCCTCATGCACCCCGAGCTGGTCGAGAGCCTTCTCCTTGGCTTCGGCAATGGTCTTGCCGGTGGTTTCCACCCATTCCATGGTCAGGCCTCGTCACTTCTTCTTGTTCGCGCGCGAATCGTGCCGCTGCGCTTTGCCGCTGGAGGAGGGGCGACCGGCCTGCCGGCTGGTGCCACCGCCGCTGGGCGTGGGCTTGTTCTTCGGGGGAGTGACTCGCTTGCTGGCCACCGGCCCGCTGGTGCCCTTCTGCTGCTCCTTGGCCTGCGCCAGATCGCGTTTGGCCTGAGCGAAGAAGCCGCCGCTGCTGCCTTCGGCCTTGGCGATCTCACGAGCGTGCTCGCCGGCACGCTGTGCCTGGCGGCCCAGCGAATCCTCGTGCTTGTAGAAGCGGTGGGTGATGTAGTAGTTCAACCCGATGCGGAACACGGCCTGCGCCATGTAGTAGATCACCAGCGCCGTGAGGTAGAAGACCAGGAACACGGCGAAGACCACCGGCAGGTACTGCATCAGCTTCTGCTGGGTGGGGGACACCGACGGCGACACGGCGGCGCGCGAGGCGACCATCCGCTGCTGCAGGTAGTAGAGGGCGCCCAGCGCCACCACCAGCAGGGCGTAGACGATGCCCTTGCCGAAGGAGTCAGCGATCACGTGGTACGGACGCTCGGACAGGTCGAGCCCGAAGCTGAGCATCTCCTTCTTGCCGACCAGCGACTGGTACAGCTCGCTGCTCTTGCTGACGTACTTGGGGGTGAAGGTCCCGTCGGCGCCCTTGTCGGTCAAGCCGTGGAGCACACGGAACATGATGATGAAGACCGGCATCTGCAGCAGCAGCGGCAGGCAGGAGGCCAAGGGGTTGACCTTGTGCTCCTGGTAGAGCTTCATCATCTCTTCGTTGAGCTTCTGCCGGTCGTTGCGGTACTCGTTCTGCAGCTTCTTCATCTCCGGCTGCAGCTTCTGCATTTCCAGCATGCCCTTGGTGCTCTTCAGCACCAGCGGGGCGGTGATCAGCATCACCACGAGAGCGATCATCGAGATGGCGATGATGTAGTTGTGGGTGAAGCTGTAGAACCACGCCAGCAGCGAGGCCGGGTACTTGAACAGGTCGAGGGCGATCATGCCGTGCCTTCATTGGGTGTGGACCGCGAGACGCGGTCGTGGGAGTGAGCGAGCGGCACCGGGTCCCAGCCGGAGGGACCGAACGGTCGGCACCGCAGGAGTCGGCGAACGGCCAACCACAGGCCGCGCCGGGTTCCGTGCAGCTCGAGCGCCTCGAGGGCGTAGCTGCTGCAGGAAGGGGTGAAACGGCACGGCGAGGGCCGGCCTTCCATCGCCCGTTGATAGGCGATGATCCAGCGCATCAGCCGCGTACGCGTGCGAGCAGCTGGTTCAGATCGAACGTCAGTTCGACGAAGGAGCGTGAGGCGGCGGCCGGTGTCGCCCCGAACAGGTACCAACCCGGTGGCAGCGTCGAAGCGGACGACGCGTGCCGCAGGCCGTCCCGCAGCCGACGGCGAACACGGTTGCGTACGACGGCGGGTCCGAGCGCGCGACCCAGAGCGAACGCCACACGCGGCGGTGTGTTCGTGCCGGGAGGGTCGAGAATGAAGGTGCACCACAGCACTCCGGCCCGAGCGCGCCGGCCCTCGGCGGACAGCCGCGCGAACGCGCTGCGCTCTCGGATACGCCAGATCAAGCCGACAGGCGGTGCCGCCCCTTGGCGCGGCGAGCCTTGAGCACGGCGCGACCGGCGCGGGTGCTCATGCGGTTGCGGAAGCCGTGCTTCTTGGCGCGACGGCGGTTATTGGGTTGGTAGGTGCGCTTCACGCAGCCCTCCTCGAGCCACCGCTGGCGATGGCCTTCTCGAAACGACAACAGGGACCACGGGACGCCGCAAAGCACCGGCAACGCCGTGGAACAGTCGCTCAGACTACGGCCGCGCGACGGCGCGCGGCAACCGGAACGTGTAATCCCGACGGCCGGTCGGAGGCGTCCCGCGCGCCTGCTAGCGTGCCGCCACCCTGTCATTTCCGTTGTCCACATCGTGTGGACAACAATGTGGACAGTTGACGGCCGACGGGAAGGAGGTGCAGGTGAGCGACCATGAACAGCTGTGGACGGCGGTCGCCCAACTGCTCCGTGCCCAGGTCTCCGAGGCCGTGTGGTTCTCCACCTTCCAGGACGTCGTGCCGCTGGAATCCGACGCGACGACGCTGCGCGTCAGCGCTCCCAACGCTCACGCACGCGACCGCATCCTGTCGCGCTACCTGGGCATGGTCCGCGATGCGCTGGAGGAAATCGGCGCCGCAGCGCTGCAGTTCACGGTCGAGGTGCAGGTCGCCGAAGCCGAACCGGTGAGCGAATGGGCGGCCGAGCCCACCCCTCGCGACACCGCGGAATCCGCCGCCACCCCGGCCAGCGGAATGGCCCCGGAAGCCAGCGGCATGAACCCGCGCTACACCTTCGACACCTTCGTCAAGGGCGCCAGCAACCAGTTCGCCCTCGCCGCTGCCCTCCGTGTGGCCGAGACGCCGGGCCGCAGCTACAACCCGCTGTTCATCTACGGGGCCGCCGGCTTGGGCAAGACGCACCTGTTGCACGCCATCGGGCACTACGTCCACAGCCATTACCAGCACGACGTCGTGCGCTACGTCACCACCGAGACCTTCCTCAACGAGTACGTCGACGCCATCCGCACGAACTCCACGGCCAACTTCAAGCGCCGTTACCGCGACATCGACGTGCTGCTGATCGACGACATCCAGTTCATGGAGGGCAAGGAAGGGCTCCAGGAAGAGTTCTTCCACACGTTCAACTCGCTGCACGGTGCCAACAAGCAGATCGTCATCTCCAGCGACCGCATGCCCGATGCCATCCCCACGCTGGAGGAACGGCTGCGCGGCCGCTTCCGCTGGGGCCTCATCACCGACATCCAGCCGCCGGACCTGGAAACCCGTCTCGCCATTCTGCGCAACAAGGCAGAGCGCGACCACAGCCCGGTGCCCACCGACACGCTCGAGTTCATCGCCTCGCGCATCAGCACCAACATTCGCGAGCTCGAAGGGGCGCTCATCCGCGTCACGGCCTACGCCAGCCTCAACCAGGTGCCGATCAGCACTCACCTGGCCGAGCAGTTGCTGGGCGACCTCATCGCCGACAGCTACGTCAAGCCCCGCACGGATGAGGAACTGCTCAACGAGATCGCCGTCATCCTCGGGTTCAGCGTCGATGCGCTGCGGGGCAAGAGTCGCCAGCGCCCACTGGTCACTGCTCGCCAGACCGCGATGTATGTCTTCCGCGAGCTCACCGACTTGTCGTATCCCTCGATCGCCAAGCTGTTCGGCGGCCGCGACCACACCACCGTCATCCACGCCGTCGACAAGATCCAGCGGCTGATGAAGGAACGCAAGCAGATCTACGACCAGGTCACCGACCTCGTCCAGCGGCTGAAGAAGGCCTGACGATGCCCGGTTTGCTTGTGGGCGACGTGTGGAACGACATGGTCCGCGCGGGGGACAACGCGAAGTTGTCCACCGAACCACACTCATGTGGTTTTTCGCCTGTGTACGCGTGGGGAAACCGGTGTGAACGCGGATTCGCCACCTACGCTGGCCCGACGCGAGGTTGTGCACAATCCACAGCCCTTATTACCGCTATTAGATTTTCATCACCCTCTTTGACGCGAAAGGGACCGCTGTGAAGTTCCGTTGTGAACGTGAAGCGCTGGCCGAGGCTCTCGCCACTGCCGGCCGTGCCGCCACCGGCCGAACCGGCGCGCTGCCGGTGCTGTCCGGTCTGCGTCTCGAGCTGCGCGGTAACCAGTTGTCGGTCACCGGCACCGATCTCGACCTCACCATCCAACTGACCATCGAGGTCGGCGGCGACAGCGACGGTGGCGTCGTGCTGCCGGCCCGTCTGGCGGCCGACATCGTCCGCTCGCTCGGTTCGGGTGCTGTGGAGGTCAAGGTCGACGGCGACGACGTCAGCATCGACAACGGGCGCTCGCACTTCACGGTCCGTCCGCTCAGCTTCGACGACTACCCGAAGCTGGCCTCACCGGTGAACAGCTCGGTCACCCTGCCCGCCGCGGCGTTCGGCGACGCGTTGCGCCAAGTGGTGCGTGCCGCCAGCACCGACGAAGCGCGCCCGATCCTGACGGGCGTGATGATGACCGCCGAGGGCGACGGGCTGCGCATGGTGGCCACCGACTCGTACCGACTCGCCGTGCGCGACCTTGCCGGCCAGCAGGTGTTGGCGGCCGACCAGAAGGTGTTGGTTCCGGGTCGCGCCCTCACCGAGCTGCAGCGCTTGGTCGGTGGCGGCGACGAGCTGACCATGCGCCTCGGCGACCGCGACGCGACGTTCGAGGTCGGGTCCACCCGCCTCACCACCCGCCTCATCGAGGGCGAGTTCCCCAACTATCGCCAGCTGATTCCCGCCAGCCACCCCAACACGCTGACCGTGGAGCGCGAGCCGCTGCTGGAAGCCATCCGCCGCGTGAAGATCCTCGCCAAGGACGCCACCCCGGTGAAGCTGCAGATGGGCGGCGACACCCTGCGCCTCACGGCGATCACGCAGGACGTCGGCAATGCGTCGGAGGAACTCGACGCCGACTACAAGGGCGCCGATCTCACCGTCGCGTTCAACCCGGACTACTTCGCCGCCGGCGTCGAAGCGTGCACCGGTGACTCGGTGACGCTGTCCACGCTCGATGCACTGAAGCCGGCCGTCGTGCGCGGCGTGGGCAACCAGGACTACCTCTACCTGCTCATGCCCGTGCGGGTGCCGTAAGCAGCTGAGGCACGAATGCAGCACGTCGCACCCGTCGAGGTTCGCGTGATGCGCCCGGAGGAGTGGGAGCTCGCTCGCATGGTCTGCGCCGGCGCGTTCGACGAGCCGGGAATCGCCGAGCTGCTCGACACACTGCGCGGGTCGTGGTCGTGGGAGGACGACTTGGCGTTCGTCGCCCTTCGCAACGACGAAGTCGTCGGACTGGTGGTGTTCACCCATTCCTTCGTCGACGCCCCCGAGCGAGTGATCGACGTGCTGGTGCTCAGCCCGCTGGGGGTTCGCCGCGACCTGCAGGGTCAGGGGATCGGCGACCAGTTGGTGCGGGCAGCGCTGGCCAGCTTGGCCGCGACGCGTCACGAGCCGGCGGTGTTCCTGGAGGGCATTCCCAGCTACTACCCGCGATTCGGCTTTCGCCCCGCTTCGCAACTGGGCTTCACCGCCCCGTCCACGCGCATCCCTGACCGAGCGTTCATGGTCTACCCACTGCCCGCGTACGACGCCGGCGTGCGCGGTGCGCTGGTGTACGCCGACGCCTTCTGGCGCGCCGACGCGGTCGGGTTACGCGAATGATCGTCACCCGTCTCGAGCTGGTCGACTTCCGCAACTACGCGACGGCCACGTTCGACTTCCATCCGGGCATCACAGCTGTCGTCGGCCTCAACGGTCAGGGCAAGACCAACTTGGCGGAGGCGATGGCGTACCTCGCCACGCTGGACAGCTTTCGCGGCGCGCCAACCGAAGCGCTCATCCGCGTGGGCGCGGACGCGGCGGTGGTGCGGGCCACGGTGCTGCACCCCGAGGGCAGGGAACTGCTGGTGGAGCTGGAACTCAGCCGCCAGGGCCGGACGCGGGTCTTGGTGAACAAACAGAAGTTGCCGCGCACTCGCGATCTGCTGGGCGTGATGCGCGTGACCGTGTTCTCGCCGGACGACCTGGCGTTGGTGAAGGGTGCGCCCAGCGAACGCCGCCGCTTTCTGGACGACACGTTGGTGGCGCTGGCGCTCAAGTACGACGCGCTGCGGCTGGAACTGGACCGCATCGTCAAGCAGCGCAACACGCTGTTGAAGCAGGCCAACGGTCGGCTCGACGCTGACTCCGAGCTGACCTTGGACGTGTGGGACGCGAAGTTCGCAGATGTCGGCGATCGCTTCGGCCATGCCCGGGCCACGCTGGTCGCGCGCCTGTCACCGATGGTGAGCGCCGCGTACGAGCAGCTCGCCGACCGACCGAGCAGCGTGGAGCTGCGCTACGAGCCCGACTGGCGCCGACGCGGGCTGGGCCCTGCGTTGGTCGACGCGCGCCACGACGACGTGCGCCGTGGGGTCAGCACGGTCGGCCCGCACCGCGACGACGTCGACCTGTTCATCGGCGGCATGCCGGCGCGCACGCATGCCTCTCAGGGCGAGCAACGCACGATGGCGCTCGCGTTGCGTCTCGGCGCGCACCGGATGGTGGCCGACAAGGTCGGCAGCCCGCCGGTGTTGGTGCTCGACGATGTGCTCAGCGAACTGGACCCGCGGCGATCCACTGCCTTGCTGCACCACCTGCCAGCCGGGCAGGTCGTGTTGACCACCGCGGGCGTGTTGCCCGACGCTGCTCACCCCGATGCCGTCGTGCGCATCGATGCGGGTGCCGTCGTCGCCGACTGAATCGGTGCCAGAGTGGGTGGGTGCGCAGCAAGGACGAACCGGTGAGGCTGGGCGACAGCCTGCACGGGGTGGTCCGTTCGCTGCGCCCCGAGGCCTCCGGCCCGACAGCGTCTGCCCTCGGCGGGGTGTTCGGGAAGTGGGAGGTCGCGGTCGGCCCGGCAGTGGCCGCTCATGTGCGGCCGCTGAAGCTGGAGGGCACCACGCTGGTGGTGCAGGCTGACGACCCGGCATGGGCCACCCAGCTGAAGTTCCTGGAGGCCAGCCTGCGCGATCGCTTGCGCGAGGTCACCGGTGCGGTGATCGAGAAGCTGGAAGTGCGGGTGGGCGCGCGTCGCGCCTAGATCAGCGAGCGGGCCGGCGACGACGACCGATCGCCGCGACACCAGTCGCCGCGACACCGGCCGCGAGGGCGGCGGTGGCGAGATCGATCGTGGGTGCCGGATCCGAGCCCGTGCCGGGAAGGCTGGCCAGCACGGCCAACTCCATGCAGTCCTCGGTGATCTGCACCACGACCGTTGTTTCGGCCTCGACCACCTCGGTCGGGCGGTGAGCGGCTCGCGCCGGACCCATCGGCCCCGTGGGGCCAGTCGCACCGGTGGGCCCGGTGGGTGCGTAGGGCGGGCCGACCGGGCCAGTCGGTCCGGTGGGACCTGTCGGCCCTGTGTCGCCACTCATGCCCTTGTCACCCGTGTCGCCAGTGTTGCCGATGGTGCCGTTCGGTCCGGAGGGTCCCGTCGGGCCGACCACCGTGGTCCAGCACTCGTCGGGAAGCTTCTCGCAGACCGGGTCGGCGACATACGCCGCGCTGTGCACACGCCGGGAGGCGCCGCCCATGGGGCCGGTGGCGCCAGTCGGTCCGGTGGGACCCGTGGGTCCCTGGTCACCTTTGGGCCCAGAGTCACCGATCAGACCTTGAGGCCCAGTGGGTCCCATCGGCCCGGTGGGGCCGGCCTGGACGACGATGCAGGCACCAACCACGTCGTTGCAGTCCGGGTACACGATGTTGCCGGCGACATGGTTGCCGGCGACATGGTTGACGCGCGAGGGGCCGACGATGGCACCGCCGCTGCCACCAGGCCCGGTGGGCCCTGTCTCGCCGGTGGGTCCGGTCGGGCCGGTGGGTCCGGTCAGGCCGGTGGGTCCGGTCAGGCCGGTGGGACCGGTGACTCCGCTGACGCCCATGGGGCCGGTGGGGCCGGTCGGCCCGGTGGGGCCGGTCGGGCCGACGTCGCCGGGCTCTCCTGTCAGCCCTGTTGACCCTGTCAGCCCGACGGGTCCCGTGGGGCCGGTTGGCCCGTTCGGCGCTTGGACCGTGCACTCTGTGGTGGTGCTGACGGTCGCCGGGTGCGCGCCCCGTTCGCCGTGTGCAGTCCCGGTGGAGGACGTGAGCAGCACCAATCCGGTGGCGCTGGCGAGAACCAGGCGGCGAGGACGCATCGGGCGAGCGTAACTCGGCCGGTCAGACGTGCGAGCGGAACAAGGCCAAGTTGGCGGCGATGCGTTCGTCGCCGGGGGCCGATGCGGCCGCGCGTTCGCCGTGGCGCACCGCTTCGTCGATCCTGCCGAGGTGCCACGCGGCGACGGCGGCCAGGTCGTCGAGCCGCTCACCCCACGCCAACGGTTCGTTGATGTAGATCGCCGGCCGTTCGCTGATCGCCAACCCACTGAGGGCTGCGTCGTAGGACTGCTGCCAGTGCTGTGCGTCGTGGCAGGCCTGGGCGAACTCCACCCACGGCTCGCGTGTGTCCGGCGATGTCTCGGTGGCCTGGCGGAACCAGATGTGCGCCTCGTCGGCGCGACCGAGGCGGGTGAGGCAGCGGCCGATGAAGCGCATCGAGGCCGCGCGTTCGGGCGCCCACACGCTGGTGGGCAACTTGAGGTGACGGCGCAGCTCGGCGACGGCCTCCTGGTCGCGCCCGAAGAACATCAACTCGCGGCCGTAGTAGTACGCCATGCGACTGTCGAGTGGCGCTTCCTCGGTAGCGACGGCGAGCAGCGCAAGGTACTGGGACCGCGGCTTGGCGGGGTCCGGCCAGTGGTGCAACTCGAGGTCGAGTTCGGCATAGCGCTCCTCGATGCGGTCGGGGTACAGCGACTCGTGGCACGGGTGGCGCCAGCGGTAGCCGCGTCGGGCGTGAATGCGGTCGTACACATAGGTGAGGGCGGGCGAACCGTCGGGGTGATGGCTCCAGGCGTACGAGTAGCGGCCGCGGGTGGCGTCACCCCACCCGGCCTCGAGCGCCGCCCGCCATCCGGGGGACAGCACCTCGTCCAGGTCGATCGCCACGCACACGTCGAAGTCGCCCGGCACCAGGGCCAACGACGCATTGCGGGCGTCGTCGAAACGCCAGGGCGAGATCGTGATGGAGTGCACCTCGGCACCTTCCGCGCGGAGCGCGGCGACCGTTCCATCGGTGCTGCCGGTGTCCGCCACCAGCACCAGATCGGCCTCGCGAGCGGTGCTCATGAAGCGGCTGACGAAGGCCTCTTCGTTCAGCGCGATGGCGTAGACGGCGACCTTCACGGACCACGTTTCTAGCCCACCAGGAACCCTCGGGCCTCCACCTCTCCGTCACACCCCGCGGGTAGACTTTATGCACTCGCGACGCAGGCTGCCGGGCAGGGGGCCGCCGTCGAGTCGCCCCCACAAAACCGCAGGTGAATGCCTGTTTTCCCGGAAGCGATCGAGGTACGCGTGGCGTCCGATACGAAACAACCGAGCGCGAACTACGGCGCCAAGGACATCCAGGTGCTGGAGGGTCTCGACCCGGTCCGCAAACGCCCTGGCATGTACATCGGTTCCACGGGTCTGGCCGGCCTGCACCACCTCATCTGGGAGGTCGTGGACAACTCGGTCGACGAGGCGATGGCGGGCTTCTGCACCCGCATCAACGTCACCCTGCTGGCCGACGGCGGCTGCCGCGTGGACGACAACGGCCGCGGCATCCCGGTCGATCCGTACCCGTCCGGCCCGCACAAGGGCAAGAGCGCGGCGGAGGTCGTGCTCACCGTTCTGCACGCCGGCGGCAAGTTCGGCGGTGACGGGTACAAGGTCTCCGGTGGTCTCCACGGCGTGGGTGTCAGCGTGGTCAACGCGCTCAGCGAGCGCCTGTTCATCGAGATCGACAAGGAGGGCAGCCGCTACCAGCAGGAGTACGCGAAGGGCGGCAAGCCGCAGGGCAAGCTCACCAAGGTCGGCCCCACCCCCGGCCGCGGTCGCAAGGCCGGCACGTCGGTCAGCTTCTGGCCGGACCCCACCATCTTCGTCGCCGAAGGCACCGAGTTCGTGGCCCGCACCGTGCTCGAGCGCCTGCAGACGATGGCCTTCCTCAACCGCGGTTTGGAGATCGTCTTCAACGACGAA
>CAZREK010000016.1:0-16468 GCA_964598965.1 uncultured Bifidobacterium sp.
CCACCAACCCGCCGTCGGCCAGCACTTCCTTCAGCGCGGCGAACAGCGGCGTGTCCTTCAGCACCGAACGCAGGTGCAGCGGCTGGTCGCCCACCAGATAGACGGCGCGAGCGGCGCGCACGCGGGTGGCGGGCGCAAGTTCGGTGGCCTCACCGCGACGCAGCACCATCAGCGCCTCCACGTCCACACCGAGACGATCGCCCCAGTTCATCGCCGCCGTCACCAGCCGCTCGGGGTGTTCGTAAGCGTCGGCGGTCGGCAACACCACCACCTCGCTGGCCTTCACCGAGGCCAACAGGCGCGCGTCGAGTTCGTCGTTGGCCACGAAAGGGCCACCACCCAGCAGTGCGATCGTTCCGCTCATGAGGCGAGCGTAGGCGGCAGGTGCAGCGAAGTGCTCACTCCAACAGCTCGGCCTCGAAGCGAGCCAACGTGGACGGCTGAACGCCGATTTCCAGCACCAAGTTGCGGATGGTGCCGTGGCGCGATTCCACCCAGTCGATCAGCATGTACATGGCCTCGGCGACAGCCTCACGAATGGCGGCCGGCGTGTTGGACATGCGCACGAACATCTCCGGCATCGCCCGCTCCGCCCAGGCCAGCATGCGCCGCATGCCGTCGGCGGTGAGCTGGTAGTCCGCGGCCAGGTAGTCGCGGGGCACACCGAGTGCGCCCAGGATCAGCATCGCGGTGACACCGGTGCGGTCCTTCCCGGCGGCGCAGTGGAACACGGCGGGCATCGCGTCGGCGGCGCCCAACACCTCCAGCGCCGTGGTGAAGCGGTGCGGTGCTTCCACCAGCATCTCGATGTACTTGCCGCACAAGAAGGCTGCTGCGTCGTCGATGTGGTCCTCGGGGTGCTCCCACGTGGTGTCCAGCACGGGCACGTGGTGGAACTGCACCGGGTGCGCTTCGACGGGAAAGCGGCCGCGGAGGTCGATCTCTTCCTGCGTCCGCAGGTCGACGACCGTCCGCAGGCCCAACGGACGCAGCGCTTCGACGTCGTCCGTGGTGAGGCGGAACAGCCCGTCGGCGCGATACAGGCGGCCCCAACGGGTGGTGCGGCCGTCGACGGTGGGGTAACCGCCCATGTCACGGAAGTTGTGCACACCGTCGAGGGCGATCAGCCGTCGCGGGTCGTTCACGTCGGGCAGGGAGTGCAGCGTCATCGGGGGCCTCGTTCGGTTCGTGCGGTCAGGCGCCGTGCACGGCGTCGATCGCTGCCCGCAAGGTACTGACCAACTGGTCGATCTCGGCTGAACTGATGGTGAACGGTGGCGCAACCATCACCGCATTGGCGACCGGACCGGAGCCGGCCGGGTAGACCCACAGCCCGCGGGCCATTGCTGCGACCACCACGTCGTCCTTGCTGCAGTCCAACTCCAGCCCGTAGAACAGGCCGCGGCCGCGAATGTCGAGCACGGCCGGGTGCTCGCCGAACTCGCTGCGCAGGCGCTGCCCCAGTTCGGCGCCGACGGCTGCGGCGCGGTCGACCAGCCCTTCGCGGCGCACGATCTCCAGCACCTTCGCGCCTGCTGCGCAGCTGATGTCGTTGCCGGTGAAGGTGAAGAACATGAAGCCGGTGCCCTGCAATGCCTCGACCACATGGTCGTGGGCGGCCACCGCACCGAGGGGCACGTACCCACCGCCCAGACCCTTGCCGCCGACGATCACGTCGGGCTGGAAGGGGAAGTGCTGGTGGCCCCAGGTACGGCCGGTGCGGCCGTAGCCGGTCATCACTTCATCGGCGATCAGCAGGATGTCGTGTTGGCGACACACCTCGGTGACCGTGCGCCAGTACTCGTCGGAGGCGGTCAGGCACGCGCCCGCGGCACCGGTGATGGGTTCGGCGATGAACCCCGCGATCGTTGCCGGGTCTTCCTGCTCGATCACCTTCAGCACCATCTCCGGGTCGTCCCAGGGCATCCGACTGCACAAGCAAAGTGTTGCCGGCGACAGGACAACGCAGAAGCAGATGCGGGAGGCTGCGGCCACAGTAGAGCGTCCCCGCCATCGCGATGGCTCACGTCAGCCCCTGAACGCGCCGAGGGCGGGCACACGGTCCAGCCGTGCACCCGCCCTCCGGCGCTCACTTCACCGAACTCCCGTCACTCGGCGATGGCGACCTTGCGGCGCGACATGCGCATCGCACCGGCACCAGCGGCAGTGAGAGCGGCCGCGATCCAGGCGAGGTCGGAACCGATCCCGGTGTGCGGCATGTCGGCCTGCACCTCGGTGGTCTGCTCGGGGGTGTCCGCCGGGCCCTCCTCGGACACCTCGGGCAGATCGCAGTCGACGGTGGTGTTCAAGGTGGCCAAGGTGTTACCACCGTGAGTCATCTTCACCCACACGTCGATCGCCTGACCCTGCTCGACCTTGTAGGTGACGTGCTTGACCTCGGCGTGCAGGGCGGTCTGGTCGCTGCTGCCGTCCGGCGTCACCCACTTGAGCTCGGCGGTGGCATCGGGCGAGCTCAGCGTGTAGTCGGCGTAGATGTCCTCGTCGGAGCCGACCGCGGGGCACACGATCTTGATCGAGGCGCTGGGATTCTCGCCGGCGATGCAGTCGACCAGCGACGTCGTCTCGCTGTCCACTTCGACATCGTCGATGCGGAAGTGGACCGTGCTCGCAGCGCCTTCGACGCCGTAGAGCACGAGTTCGTGGTGCAGACCGGGTGCGACGGTCGCCGACAGGTGCTGACCGTCCTCGGACGTGAAGTCGGCAACGATCGGCTCGGCGCTGACGCTGTCGATCTTCACCAGCCACAGGTACTCGCTGCCCGAGCAGTAGCCCGAGATCGTCCAGTCGGCCTTGTCGTTCTGGGCAGCGTCGGCGGTACCGAACGGCAGTGCGGTGAGGGCGAAGGCCCCCAGCGGCAGAGCGGCAGCGGCGCGGATGAGGTTGCGGATCATGGTTCGACTCCTTTGTCGTAGGTCCTTGTCGTGATGGACCCATGATCCGCGTGCAGCGCCGCGGGCGCCTGAGTGCGCGTTACTCATCTTTCCGAGACGACGCACGTGTGCGTTACTCAGTGGCGGCCCGACGGCCCGGACAATGGTGGAGACGATGGGATTCGAACCCACGACCCCCTGCTTGCAAAGCAGGTGCTCTAGCCAACTGAGCTACGTCCCCGTGGCCGCGACAAGGCTACCGGGCCGGTCGCATGGGCGCGCCGCTCAGACCGGCTCGCAGACTCCGTGCGTGCCGTCGACGCCGACGGACACTCGATCCCCGATGGAGAGGCGATCGGCGGCACCCCGCCCGACATCGACGGTGACCAGCTGGTCGAGCACGTCGACGCGGACCCCGACCAGAGTGGTGGAACCTTGGAAGGTCACCGCCGTGACGGTGCCAGGGAAGCCGTTGTCCGTCAACGACATGTCCTCCGGCCTGACCAGCAACTGGACCCTCTGGCCCAACTGCAGCGACGAGGACTTCGGCACCGACAGACGGGTGCCGCTGACGGACACCTCGCCGTTGCCGCTGACTTCGCCGGGCAGTTCGTTCATCGACCCGACGAACCTGGCGACGAAGGCGGTGGACGGGTGACGGTAGACGTCCATCGGGGTGCCCAGCTGCTGCAGGTTGCCCTGCGACATCACGCCGACGCGGTCGCTGATGGCGAGCGCTTCCTCCTGGTCGTGCGTCACGAACAGGGTGGTGATGCCAACCTCGGTCTGGATGCGGCGAATCTCGTCGCGCAAGGTGGTGCGCACCTTCGCGTCGAGCGCGCTCAGCGGCTCGTCGAGCAACAACACCTGCGGCTGAATGGCCAGCGCGCGGGCCAACGCCACGCGCTGTTGCTGACCGCCCGACAGTTGGTGCGGGTAACGGTCGGCGAGCGCGCTGAGTTGGACCAACTCGAGCATCTCGCCCACGCGGCGGTGGCGGTCGCCAGCCGGCATCTTGCGCGTGCGCAACCCGAAGTCGACGTTGTTCGCCACCGTCAGGTTGGGGAACAGGCTGTAGCTCTGGAACACCATGCCCATGTTGCGCTTGTGCGCCGGGGTGCGAGTGATGTCGGCGCCACCCACCAGCACGGCACCGGAGTCGGCGAACTCGAAGCCGGCGGTGATGCGCAGCGCCGTCGTCTTGCCGCATCCCGAGGGTCCGAGCAGGGTGATCAGCTCACCCTCTTTGACGTCGAGGTCGAAGCTCTCCAGCGCGACGGTCGAGCCGAACGTCTTGCGAACCGAGATGTAGTCGAGGGTCGTCATGAGGAAAGGGCTCCCTTGGCGGCCAGCTTCGCCGACCGGTACTCGAACGTCTTGCGCTTCGGGTTGCGCTTGCGGGTGAGGACTCCCAGCAGCAGGAACAGCGCTGTGGTGGCCAGCAGGGCCAGGAGGTTGAGGGCGTAACCGGCTTGCGGTTCGCGACCGACGAAGGTGGCCTGGAACCGCGGCAGGGTTTCCTTCAGCAGCGTGTCGGCGATGGTGAACTCACCGATCACCACAGCAGCGGTCAGGAAGCTGACCGAGATCATCGCGGTACGCAGGTTCGGGATCACCACCGTGATGATCGTTCCGGCCCAGCCGCGACCGAGGCTGCGGGAGGCATCGACAAGGGTCTTCAGGTCGATGGCTCGCAGCCCGGCGTCGATCGAGCGATAGGTGAACGGCAGGGACAACACCACGTAGAACGGGATCAAGGAGAAGTCGCTGTTGAGGAACCAGCGGGCATGCGGCTTGATCACGAAGATGCCTGCCACGAGCGCGATCGCCGGGATCATGTAGGGCAGCACGGTGAAGAACTCGACGACCGCTCGGGCACGCGGCACCCGCAGGTGCACCCAGATCGCGGTGGGCACCAACAACAGCAAGGTGAGCAGCACCGTGCCGACGGCCAACTGCAAGCTGAGCTTCAACGCCGGCCAGAACGCGGGGTTGTCGAATGCCAGCGTCAGCGGCTTCAGCGACCACTTCTTGAACAGCGTCTTGCGGCCGAGCAAGAAGGCCGGCACGTTCTGCAACGCGAAACGCCCGAGCGTGAAGAGCGGTGCCAGGAAAAACACTGCGTGCAGCAACAAGACCAGGGTGGGGAACACCCGCGACCAGCGCGACGACGGCTTGCCGGCCGAGGGAGGCGCATACCCCACTGGTGCGGTGTGGATGATGCCGTCGGAGATGGCGGCATTGATCTCCATCTGCCCGATGGAGGAGTTGGGCATCATGAGCGCCACCTTTCCGCACGCTTGCGCACGACCCAGTAGAGCGACATGGAGATGACCATGATGATGATCATCCAGGCGGCCAGCGCATAGCCGACGGCGTCTTCGCCGATGGAGACGTCGCCGCCGAGGAAGAAGCCGATGCGCAGCGACACGATCATCGAGTTGTCGGTGAGGATGCGGGCTGTCGCGTAGGCAGCGAAGGAGTTGGCGAACAGCAGCAGGAAGCCGCCGAGCAGCGAGGGGGCCAGCACGGGCAGACCGACGCGGCGCCAGTAGGTGAACGTCGTGCCGCCGAGGTTGGCGCACGCCTCGCGCCACGACGCCTTGAGGCCGTCGATCGCCGGCAGGGTGATCAGCACCATCAGCGGGATGTTGAAGTACGCGTAGACGGTGACCAGGCCCCAGGTGTTGCCGAGGTCGAAGCCCTTGTCGTAGATGTCGATGTCGAAGAACTTGAGGATGTTGGTGAACACGCCGGCGCGCGCCCCCAACAAGGTGATGAATGCGAACGCGAGTGGCAGACCGCCCATGTTGGCGGCCACGCCGCTGAACGAGGCGATGAGGTTGCGCAACCAGCGTGGGCGGCGAACAGTGGCGGCGGCGTACGCCAACAGGGTGCCGAAGAAGACACCGACGAGCGCCGCGATCGCCGAGAACTTGACCGAGTACTCGAAGGCATTGAAGTTCTGGCCGCTGAACGCTTCGCCCATGGCGCTGAGGGTCCAGCCGCCGTCCTCGGTGCGCAGCGCGTCGATGAACACGCCGATGGCGGGGATGAACAGGAACAACACCAGGAAGCCGAAGAACGGCAGTAGGCCCAGGAAGGCGAAACTGCGCCGCCGGCGGGCAGAGGGGCGCGCGGAGGGGGGCGCACCGTCGGTGCGCCCCCCTTCAGCGTGAATGATCAGGTCAGTCACGACAGCCGATCAGGCGTCGGCGACCATCGGACCCCACTGCTCGGCAAGGACAGCCTTGGCAGCAGCGATCTGGGCCGGGGTGAGGAAGCTGACCTGGCCGAGGAGCTCGTCCGGGGGCAGGTTGACCTTCATCTCGTCGGTCACCAGACCGGCAGCGGTGAGTGCCTCGATGCGGGCCGGGACGGCGCCACCCTCGAGGTAGCCGAGCGCACCCTCGTTGGAGAAGATGTGCTCCAGCCACAGCTGCGAGCAGGCCTGGTGCGGCGAGTCCTTCACCACGCCCTGACCGTAGAAGCCACCGTAGATGCCGTCGGCCGGGAAGTTGACCTCGACCGTGAGGCCGGCGGCCTCGAGGTCGGCCTGCAGGCCGGGGAGGTTGTAGCTCCAGTCGAGTGCGATCGGGGTCTCGCCCGACAGCACGGTCTCCTTGGTGACATCGGTGCCGCCCAGGTTGCCGCTCTTCTTCAGGTCGGCGAAGTACTGGATGCCGGGCATGATGTCGTCGGCGCTGCCGCCGTTGGCGATGCTGGCGGCCATGACCGCGGCGAAGGCCGAGCCGGCCTCACGCGGGTCACCGTTCAGCGCGACCAGACCCTTGTACTCGGGCTTGGTCAGATCGGCGAACGAGGTCGGCGCGTTCGGCACGATGGTGGTGTTGGTGAGGATGGCCATGATGCCGTAGTAGGCGGCGGTCCAGTTGTTGTCCGCGTCCTTCAGACCGTCGGGGATCTCCGAGTCGGTGCTGAGCACGTAGGGCTCGAACAGACCGGCATCGACCATCTCCTGAGCGATGGCCGGGCTGACGTCGACGTTGTCGGGCATGTCGTCCTGACCCGACAGGGTCTGCACGGCTTCCATCTCTTCCTTGGAGGAAGCGTCCGGGCTGGCAACCGGGTTCTCGACGCCCGGGTACTTGTCGCGGAAGCTCTGGAGGATGCCCTTGTAGTTGGCCCACTCATCGGGCAGCGCGATCAGGTTGACCTTTGCACCGTTGTCGAGGCACTCCTGGTAGAGCGCGGCCAACGGGTCTTCTTCGCCTGCCGTGGTCTCGGTGCCGCCGGTGCTGGCGACCGTGGTCTCGGTACCGGCAGTGGTGCTTTCGGTCTTCTCGTCGTCGCCGCACGCTGCGAGTACGAGTGACCCGAGCATGAGCGACGCCACGAAGTGACGTCCTGCGCGTGAACGCATGTTTCTCCCCTTGTCCTGTTGTGGATGACCGCGGAACCGTACCAAAGCCGAGACCACCCTCCGTTCACTGAGGATGAACGTGCGGTGAACTTCGTCGGAACCGCGGTCGCCCGCCCTTGCTCAGTCGTCCTTGGTCGCCACCGCGTTGGGGGTGACGTTCATCTTCGGCACGTACTCGGCGACCTCCACCACGCGCCCCTCGCCGACGAACTTGGCCCGCAACTGGTCGCGGCACGTGGTGCAGGGGCCGTAGAAGCGTTCTTCGGTGATCGGCGCCCCGCAGCGCGGGCAGGCGCTGGTGAGCAGGTCCATCAGATGATGTTCAGCGCGTCGAGCGTGGCCGCGGCGGCCTCGTCGGTGAGCTGAGCGTGCGTCCGCCAGTCGCTGCGCTTGGTGGCCCACGACACGAACTCGTGCGCGCTGGTGACGACGATCGGGTGATGGTTATCGTGGCCCTCGTGCACCTCCCAGTCGCCGTCGCCGGGGGCCCGCAGTAGGCGGTACGACACGTGGTGCAGGTCGGTGAACACGAAGTTGACGCCCACGTGCAGGGGGGCGAGGGCCTCGGCGCACATCTGCGGGGCGCCCTTCATCATCCACTCGACCGCGGCTTCCAGCACCATCGGGTCGTGCGGCAGGTCGGCCGCGCGGCGCACGGCAGCGCCGATGTCGTGGCGTAGGTGGCAGTAGTGGTCGAACGCGATCGCATTGCCCAGCAGGTGCAGCGGATGGCTGCCCAGATCGGCCAGCGGGGCCACCATCTCCGCCAGCGGCGCTTCCTGCAGACCGGCCAGGGTGGCGATCATCTTCTCGCTCCACTCGCGGTACTCGGCCTTCACCTGCGCGGGTGACCAGTCGCGGCGAGCCTGCACCGGCACCTCCGCGTCGGCTTCTGTGCGGCCACTGTCGCCCACCTGGATGGACGCGCGCTCGGCGATCATGTGCGCCACCGCGCCCATGTGCGTGGCGACGTCCTGCACCGTCCAGCCGGCACACCCGCTGGGGCGACCCCACTCCTCGTCGGTGAGCGAATCGAACAGTTCCAGCGCGTGGGCGTGCTCCGCCTTCAACGCATCGATCGCCGCCTTGGTCATCGTGGACTCCTCTGTGAATGACTTCTGGGAACACCGTAGCGCCCGAGACGCAGAGGGCTCGGGAGCAGCTCGCAGCAACTTCTTACCGTGTTCTTACCTGGTTCCCAGGAACCCCCCAGCAGCCAACTTCACACTCGACGTCATGACAACTCGCTTTCCACGTGCGATTCGCTCCCTCGCCGCAACGACGACTCTGGTGCTGCTGGCCGCCTGCAGCGACGGAGGAGGTGGCAGCAAGGTCGCCTCGCTCGACGGGAGCAACGGTGAAGCCGTGACGGCGACGACGGTCGACACTCAGGAGGCGATGCTCGCCTACGCCGAGTGCATGCGCGAGAACGGCGTCGACATGCAAGACCCGACATTCGACGCCGACGGGAACCTCACCGGTGGCGGGCTGGGTCCCGACTCGGGCATCGACCCGCGCAGCACTGAGTTCCAGACCGCCCAGGAGAGCTGCGGCGGTCTGATCGAAGGCATCGACCTACGCGGCGGGCCGGGAGGCCAACTCGACCGCGATGCCATTCAGTTGGCGATGACCGACTTCACCGAGTGCCTGCGCGATCAGGGCCTGGAAGTTGACGACATCACCTTCGGCCCGCAAGGCGATGGCGGTCCGGGTGGTGACACAGGTGGCAACGGCAGCATTCCCATCGGTGGAGGTGCGACGGGCGGCAGTGTGCCCGAAGGTGGCTTCGACGGTGGCCCGCCAGGGAGCCCGCCCGAGGGTGGCTTCCAGGGTCCCGGTGGCGAGGGTTTCGACCCCACCGCCCGCATCATCGAGCAGCTCGGTCTGAACGCCGACGACCCTGCGGTGACCGCCGCGCTGGACCAGTGCCAGTCGATCCTCACGGATGCCTTCCAGCCCACCACGACCACGGAGGGCTGACCGTCATGCGCACCAAGACTGCCGTCGCCGTCGGCGCGGCCGCGCTCGTGGCAACCGGTGGCACCGTGTGGTTGGTCAGCGGCACGGACGACAGCAGCACCAGTTCTGCCGCCGCTGTGGAACTCGCGACCGCCGACGTAGTCCGCCGCGACCTGGTGATCTACGACGAGACCACCGCGACGCTGGGGTTCACCACGTCCATCACCGTGTCGTCGCCGGTTGCCGGCACGGTCACCAGCATCGCCGAGGCGGGAACCCGTGTCGATCCCGGCACGGTGGTGGCGACCGTCGACGGCGCCCCGGTGGTGGCCATGCTCGGCGACGTTCCTGCCTACCGCGCCCTTTCGCGCGGTGTCACCGACGGCATCGACGTTCGCCAGTTGGAAGCGAACCTCGTCCTGCTCGGCTTCGACCCAGACGGCAACATCGCCGTCGACGAGCACTTCGACTCGGCGACCGCTGCCGCGGTCACCGCGTGGGAGGACTCGCTGGGCCTCGACGGCGACGGCAAGGTTTCCCAGGGCGAGATCGCGTTCGTCACCGGACACCTGCTCGTCGACTCGGTCACCGCCGATGTAGGTGGCGCAGTGTCATCCGGCGGCGCCTTGCTCACCGGTCGGCAGACGGAACGCTCGTTCCTCGTGACCGTCACGGGTGACGACGGTGGAGCCGTCGATCACGTCGCCGCCGCCGACACCGCCGTGGCCACCGGCACCGTCCTGTTCTGGCACGCAGGTCGGCCCGTCGTGGCCATCGAGGGTGACTCGGCAACGACCCCTGCGCTGACGCGCGACCTCTCGACCGCTTCCTCCAACGGTGTGGACGTCCGCTTGCTGGAGCAGATGCTCGCGGCAGGTGGCTTCGATCCCGACGGGGCGATGACCGTCGATGACGACTTTGACGTGGCGACGGCGGCTGCCGTCCAAAGCTGGTACGCATCGCTCGGTATCACCGTCGACAGTGCCAGCGTCGTCGTTCCCGCGGGCAGTTTCGTGGTGGTTCCGGCCGGATTGCTCACCGGCCAGGCCCTCCTCGCTGACCCTTCGGCGCCCGCGGGCGACGCCGTGGTCATGGGACTCACCACTGTCTCGCGCGAGGTCACGACCGCTGCGCCGATCGGCGACTCCACGTTCGCACTCGGAGCGACCATCGAGGTCGAGTTCCCCGACGGAACCGTGTCCGACGGAACGGTGGTGTCCGTCGGCAACGTCGCGGTCAACAACACCAACGTCCCGGGAGCAACGCCAAGTGTCGCCATCACCATCCGCGTCGACGATATCCCCGCGAGCATGGACGACTACGTGCAGATCGCGGTGACGTTGCGCGCAGTAGCGGAGTCGGCCACCGATGCCTTCGTCGTACCGGTGAGCGCACTCGTTGCGCTGGCCGAGGGTGGTTACGCCCTCGAGGTCGTGGACGGAAGCGGGCCGGACGCGGCGACACATCTCATCGCCGTCGAGCCGGGCATCTACAGCGACGGATTCGTGAGCGTCACGGGCGCCGATGTCGTCGAGGGTCTCACCGTGGTGGTGCCCTCATGAGCGCCGCGTTGGAGATCGATCAGGTGGTGAAGGAGTACGCAGGTGAGCCGCCGGTGCGTGCGCTGGACAGCGTCAGCCTCACGGTGGAGCAAGGTGAGATGGTCGGCATCGTCGGGCCCTCCGGTTCCGGCAAGTCGACGCTGCTGCACATCATCGGCACCCTCGATCGACCGAGCAGCGGCACCGTCCGCCTCGCCGGCGTGGACACCTCGGACATGTCCGACCGGCACCTCAGCGCCGTGCGTTCGCAATTGCTCGGCTTCGTCTTCCAGCAATTCTTCCTGCTCGACGGGATGAGTGCGCTGGACAACGTGGCCAACGGCTTGCTGTACCGCGGTGTTCCGCAGACGGCGCGTCGTGCGGCCGCGCGCGAGGCACTGGTGCGCGTAGGGCTCGAGCATCGCTTGGACCACGTGCCCAACAAGTTGTCCGGAGGTGAACGCCAGCGCGTCGCGATTGCGCGCGCCATCGTGAACCATCCAGCGATCATGTTGGCCGACGAGCCGACCGGCAACCTCGACTCGAAGTCCGGCCACTCGGTGATGGAGTTGATCAACGAGTTGCACGCTGAGGGACACACGATCGTGATCATCACCCACGACCGTGAGCTGGCTGCTTCGCTGCCGCGTCGGGTGAGCATGCTCGACGGCCGCATCGAGCACGACGAACGAGCGGTGGTGACGGGATGAACACCGTCGCCAAGTCTCACTTCAAGTTCGTCGACGTACTCCGCGTCGGTGCCCTCGGCCTGCACACGCGTCGGTTGCGCACCAGCCTCTCCACCCTCGGCGTCGCCATCGGCATCGCGGCGATGGTCGGAGTGCTTGGCCTGTCGGCGTCGTCGCAGGAAGATCTCAACGCCCAAATCCGTGCCTTGGGCACCAACCTGCTGGAAGTACAATCCGGCGCAGGTCTCGGTCGCGGGTCGGGCGAGCTGCCCGACACCGCTGTCAGCATGATCTCGCGGATCGCTCCGGTGACGGCGGTCAGCTCCCTCACCACCATCGACGCAACTGTGCGCCGCACCGACGCCGTCAGCGAAGGCGTCACCGGTGGCATCTCCGTGTTCGCCGCCGATCTGGGACTGCCCGACACCGCTGTCAGCATGATCTCGCGGATCGCTCCGGTGACGGCGGTCAGCTCCCTCACCACCATCGACGCAACTGTGCGCCGCACCGACGCCGTCAGCGAAGGCGTCACCGGTGGCATCTCCGTGTTCGCCGCCGATCTGGGACTGCTCGACACGCTGCACGGCCACCTGGCCGACGGCCGTTGGTTCGACGCGGCGACGATCAACTACCCAACTGTCGTGCTCGGTCCGACCGCCGCGGAGAAGCTCGGCATCTCCGATGTCGCTGACGGCCTACGCGTCTATCTGGGCGGGCAGTGGTTCGACGTGATCGGGATCCTCGACCACATCGACGCTGCGGAAGGTCTGGACAGAGCATCAATCATCGGGCTGCCCGCGGCGGAAACCTTCGTGGTCGGCGACAGCATTGCGCCGGAATTGATCTACGTGCGCACGGAGGACTCCCAGGTCGACGCGGTTCGCGGCGTGCTGGCGGAGACCGTCAACCCAGCGACTCCCGAGGAAGTGGAGATCTCGCGGCCTTCTGACATCCTCGCTGCGCAGGAGGCGGCGAGCAACGAGTTCACCTCACTGTTCCTCGGGCTGGGCGGCGTTGCGCTGCTCGTCGGTGGAATCGGCATTGCCAACGTGATGGTCATCGCGGTGATCGAACGCCGGACGGAGATCGGCCTGCGACGAGCATTGGGCGCCACCCGCGCGCACATCCGCCGTCAGTTCCTCACGGAGTCCGTCCTCCTCGCCGGTATCGGTGGAGTCGTCGGGGTTGGCTTGGGCGTGCTGGTGACCGTGCTGTGGGCGCACGCTCAGGGCTGGGTGCTCGTCGTGCCCCCGATTGCGGTCGTCGGTGGCTTGGCCGCGGCCGTGGTCATCGGCGGCATCGCCGGCCTGTACCCCGCCAGCCGAGCGGCATTGCTGCCCCCGACCGAAGCCCTGCGCTCGAACTGAGGTTCCGATGCAACGCACATCACTCATCATCCGTGGCGGGCTCGCGGTCGCCGTGGTCGGCGTCGCTGCGGCAGCGGTCGTGGCGGTCCGCCGCGACGACAACACGAACACCTCCCACGCGAGCCCGTTGACCACCGCCACCGTCGAGCAAGGCGACCTCTCCAGCACGTTGTCGATCGATGGCAGCGTGGAGTTCGCGGATGTCACCACCGTCCTGCATCGCGCGCTCACCACCACGAGCTCGAGCCGACCCGGCCCCGGCGGCGGCGCCACGACCGCGACGGCCGCAACGCAGATGGTCACCTCCACGCTCGGAGTGGGAACTCCCGTCACGAACGGCAGCGTGCTGTACTCCGTGGAGAGCAACCCAGTGGTTGCGCTCACCGGCGCACTGCCCGCGTGGCGCACGATGGCAGTCGGTGTCGCCGACGGCCTCGACGTCGCCCAGTTGGAGGCTGCACTGACGGCATTGGGCTACGACCCGGATGCAACGATGACGGTGGACGATCACTTCGACAGTCGCACTCGCGCCATCGTTCGGGCGTGGCAAGCGGGGTACGGCCTGACAGTCACCGGCAGTGTCACCTTGGGCACGGTCGTGTTCCTCCCCGCGGACACCTCCGTCGCACAAGTGGATGTCGCCGTCGGCGACGCCGTTGCTGACGGCGATCAAGTGCTGACGCTGACCGGCACGGCCCAGGAGGTCGTGATCGAGGTTCCGACAGAGGACCAGGCGCTGTTCGCCCCGGGCCTGAACGTCACCGTCGGTGACACCACCGGAGTCGTCCAGTTGCTGCGCAGTGCCGAACGCGACGGCAGTGTTGTCGTGGAAGCTGTCATCGTCCCCGCGACCCCGCTCGAGGGTGCCGGCAACGGCGCCACCGTCTCCGTCAGCGCGAAACTGGTGCAACTCACCGGTGCATTGTTAGTTCCCACCGAAGCATTGGTGTCGCGGCTGGATGGTTCGTACGCACTCCAAGTCGTCGGAGATGGCGGGAGTGTCACGTTCGTGGCAGTCGACGTACTCGGCACGGCCGGATCGCGCGCCGCTGTGTCCGGCACGGGCATCGAAGTGGGCACGCAGGTCATGCAACCGGCGTAAGGTCCGATGCATGACGAACCGCCTCATCCGCATGGGACTGCAGATCCCGTCGTTCACCTACCCCGACGTCGCCCCCGATGCTCTGTTCGAGCGGGTCAGCGACCTCGCCGTCACCGCCGAGCAGCACGGTTTCGACAGCGTGTTCGTGATGGATCACTTCTACCAACTCCCCGGCATCGGTCGCCCGGAGGAGAACATGTTCGAGGCCTACGGGTTGCTCAGCGCGCTCGCAGCACGCACCTCCAAGGTGCGCCTCGGCTGCATGGTGGGCGGCATGACCTACCGCAACCCTGCGTTCCTGGCCAAGCAGATCACCGGGCTCGACGTCATTTCCCGTGGCCGCGCCATCTGGGGCATCGGCGCCGGCTGGTTCGAGATGGAGCACCAGGCCTACGGCTACGAGTTCGGCACCTTCACCGATCGCTTCGAGAAGCTGGAAGAAGGCCTGCAGATCATCAAGAGCATGTTCGCCAACGACACCACCACCTTCGACGGCAAGTGGTTCCACGTGAAAGACGCGTTCAACAACCCCAAGCCGGTGCAGGCCGGTGGCCCCCCGGTGCTGATCGGCGGCAGCGGCGAGAAGAAGACGTTGCGCATGGTGGCCCAGTACGGCAACGCCTGCAACGTGTTCGGCGACGCTGCTCGCGTGCGCCACCTGATGAGCGTGCTCGACGAGCACTGCGCCACGTTGGGCCGCGACCCGGGCACCATCTGCCGAACGCGACTGGCCACCCTGATCGCCGGCCGCACGATGGAGGAAGCCGAGGCCAAGATGTCGGCCCGCTTGGGCGGCGCCAAGGTCAGCGACCTGCCGCCGGACATGCAGGCGCGTATCACCGGCATGTTCCTGGTCGGCGACGCGGACACCATCGGTGAGAAGGTGCAGGAGTTGCTGGATGCTGGGCTGGACGGCCTGGTGTGCAACCTGGCCATCGGCGGCAGTGCCGACGAAGTCGCTCTCGCCGGCGACACCTTGTCGCGCGTCATGCACTGATCCGTCCGAAACCCGCACGCGTGTCACGGAGAGCGGCGCCTACGCTCTCCCCATGCCCCACGCCAGCGCTCACCTCGGAACGTGCCACCACGACTGTCCCGACAGTTGCGGCTGGGTGGTGACGGTGGAAGGCGATGAAGCCGTCCGCTTGCGCGGCAACCCCGAGCACCCGTTCAGCAAGGGCGAACTGTGCCCGAAGGTGAACCGCTACCTCGATCGCGTCTACAGCCCTGATCGCGTGCTGCACCCGCTGAAGCGAGTCAGCGCCAAGCACGAGGAACCTCGCTTCGAGCAGATCTCCTGGGACGACGCGCTGGCGGAGATCGCGACTCGGTGGCAGCAGATCATCGACACCGACGGTGCCGAGGCGATCCTGCCCTACATCAGCGCGGGCAATCAGAGCGTGCTCGCGCTGCACTTCGGCAGTCGCTTCTGGAACCACCTCGCGTCGGCGCGCACGATCGGCGCGCTGTGCGGCGCCGTCGCCGGCGCAGGTGCCGCCACCACCAACGGCAGCGGCCGCAGCCTGGACCCCAGCGAGATGGTGCACAGCCAGCTGATCATCCTGTGGGGCACCAACACGCGGCTCACCAACCGTCACCTGTGGCCGTTCATCGAAGAGGCACGCGCCAAGGGCGCGCAGGTGGTGGTCATCGACCCCATCCGCACGATCACGGCAGAGTCCGCCGACTGGTTCCTGCAGCCGCTGCCCGGCACCGACGTGGCGTTGATGTTGGCGATGATGCACGTCCTCATCCGCGACGAACTCACCGACCGCGAGTGGATCGCGGAGCACACCGAGGGTTACGACGACCTTGCGGCGCACGTCGCCGACTGGACGCCTGCTCGCGCCGCGGAGATCACCGGTCTCGCCGTCGAGGACATCGAGCGGCTGGCGCAGATGTACGGCACGACGCGTCCGGTCGCCCTGCGCACGCTGATTGGCGCCGAACACCACGAGCACGGTGGCATGTTCTTCCGCACGCTCGCGTGCCTGCCGGCGTTGGTCGGTGCGTGGCGCGACCGCGGCGGTGGGTTCTCGCGCAGCGTGGGTGTGTACAGCAGCGCCCTCATCGACACCGATGCGCTCGAGCGCCCCGACCTGCTGGCCGGTCGCAACACGCGCTCGGTGTGGATGCCGCAGCTCGGCCGCGTGCTCACACAGGACCTCTCCGTCCGCTCGGTGTTCTTCCAGGCGGTCAACGCGATGGTGTCGGTGCCGAACACCGAGCTCATCCGCCAGGGTCTGCAGCGCGACGACCTGTTCGTGGTCGTGCACGACCAGTTCCTCACCGACACTGCCCGCTACGCGGACATCGTGCTGCCCGCCACCACGCACATCGAAGCGGTCGACGTCACTCCCGCGTGGGGACACCTGTATCTGGGTTGGAACTCGGCGGCGATTCCGCCGCGCGGCGAAGCAGTCAGCAACAGCGAGGTCTACCGCCGTCTCGCGCGGGCGATGGGGTTCACCGAGCCGGCGTTGTTCGACGACGACCTCATTGCGCTGCGCGCCGGTCTACCGACCATCGACCTCG
>CAZREK010000017.1:0-16121 GCA_964598965.1 uncultured Bifidobacterium sp.
GGGTATTCCCAGGACCAACATTTTACCCAGTTCTTTGCCTCGCCCATGCTGCTCAATCCTGGCCTCACGGGCGCTTTCGAAGGCAAATACCGGATCGGCACCATTTACCGCGACCAATGGCGCAAAGTGCTGGACAATCCTATCCGCACCTTTGCCGTGGGCGCCGACCTGCGGTTCAAGGCGCCCGGCAAATCGGTGTACGACGACGCGCTGGGCCTGGGGCTAACGTTTTTTAACGACAAAGTCAACGTGGTCGATTTCAGTACCACCCAGATTGCACTCTCGCTGGCTTACCACAAATCACTGGGCCCCGACAACCGGCAATACCTGTCGCTGGGCATCCAGGGCGGCCTCACCCAACGCAACGTCAACTACGAATCCCTGGAGTTTCAGGACGAATTCAACGGCGTCAACGGCTACACGCTGGGCACGGGCGAAGTCCTGCCGGAAAATAACTTTGCCTACCCCGATTTCAATGTCGGACTCAATTATTCGGCGCGTTTCGGGCGCTCCGGTGCCATTTTTGCCGGCGCGGCCCTGCACCATTTCCTGCAGCCGACCGTCTCGTTTTACGGCAATGCCGGCAAGGGCGACAAACTTTTTATGAAGGCTTCCGGCTATGTTTCGGCCAATATCCCCATCGGTGTAAGCCGCACGTCCTTCATGCCCCGTGTACTGGTGGCGCAGCAAGGCCCGCACATGCAGGTGAACGCCGGCGCCAACTTCCGTACGGCTATGGGCAAATACGGCTCCACGGCTTTCCACGTGGGCGGCTGGGCCCGCCCGGTGCGCAACAACGACTCGTTCGGTCTGGACGCCGTGGTGGCTCTCGTGGGGATCGAATTCAACAACGTATTGGTGGGGATCAGTTATGACCTGAACCTGAAGGCCCTCACATTCAACCAGCGCCAGGGCGCCTTCGAAATTTCGATTGCCTACCTGGGCGAATACGAAAACGAGGAAATTTTGTGCCCGAAATTTTAGGGCGGAGGTATTTCACGCAAAGACGCGAAGCATACGCAAAGGCGCAAAGTGGTGCAAACACTCCTTTGCGCCTTTGCTTTTTTGCGTGAAACCTAGTGCACGTTCAGGTTGAAATTCAGCAACTCGGCTTTTCCCGCGCACATCCCGAAACCAATGATGAACACCAGCACGGCGCTCAGCAGGTGGGCCACGCCGGCGCGTTCCGTTTCGAGATGGCCGTGCCCGGCGGCGGCCTGGTGCCGATGGCCGGTGTCACCCGCATCGGCGTGATGACCACTCATCGTCGGCAGGGCGTGCTGACGGCGATGATGGAGCGCCTGCTGCGCGAGGCCGTCGCCGAGGGCCGGCCGGTGGCGTCGCTGCGCGCCAGTGAATCGGTGATCTACGGGCGCTACGGCTTCCAAGTGGCCGCAGAGGTCTACGACGTGGAGATCGATCGCCGCGACGGCACCAAGGTGGTCGCGCCCGTTGCCCCCGGCTCCATGCGCGTACTCAGCCGAGCGGAAACGCTGGCCACCGTCATCGACGTGCACGCTCGAGTCGGGTTCGACCGGCCCGGCGCCATCAACCGCGCCGACTGGTTCCACGAGCGCACTCTCGAAACCGCGTTGGGCACAGAGAAGGCCACGTACGTGGCGGTGCACACTTCGCCACAAGGTGTCGACGACGGGTACGTGCGGTACACGCTCGACTGGCCGGAGGTGTTCGGCGAGCACACCGGCGGCACCTGCCAGGTGGGCGACATCTGGGCCGCGTCGCCGGCGGTGGAGTTGGCGTTGTGGAAGTACGTGCTGGAGTTGGACCTCGTCCACCAAGTCCGCGTGTTCGAGCGCCCGGTCGACGATCCTCTGCGTTTCGCCATCACCAACCAGCGGCGCTACCTCACCAAGAGCCGCACCGACGAGCAGTGGATGCGTCTGCTGGACGTCGACGTGGCATTGCGCGCTCGCACGTACAACGCCGGTCGCGAAGCGGTCACCATTTCCGTGCACGATCCGTTGTTTCCCGCCAACGATGGCGTCTGGCGCGTGTCGGCCGACGGGGCCGAGCGTCGCTCGCACGCGACCGGCGAGGCCGACCTCGTCACCACCATCAACGGCATTTCCGGCGCCTACTTGGGTGGCACGTCGTGGCACGAGCTGGTGGTGGCCGGTGTCGTCAGCGCGGCGTCCCCGGCAGCCGTGCAGGCGGCCGACGTGCTGTTCGCCAGCCATCCTGCACCCCGCTGCGGCACCTTCTTCTGACGGCCCGCGGGCGCCGTCGGCGCGTCCGCGGCCTAGCCTGCCAGCGTGACCTCGGCCGCCCCTGCTTCTCTCGCCGCCATCGCCGCGCGCGTGGAAGCTCAGCTCACCGAGTTCCTCGCCCCCGAACTGGCGCGTTGGGCGCAATTCGATCAGGAACTGGCCGAGCCGATGGCCGAGATCGGCCGTCTAGTGCTGGCCGGCGGCAAGCGGCTCCGCCCTGCGTTCTGCCACTGGGGGTTCGTCGGCGCCGGCGGCGACCCGTCCGACCCGATGGTCGTGAAGGCCGGCGCGGCGTTCGAGCTGATGCACGCCTTCGCCCTGTTCCACGACGACGTGATGGACGATGCCACCAGCCGCCGCGGCAAGACCACCACGCACACGGTGTTCGCCGAACACCACCGCGAAGGCAGCTGGGCCGGTGAGGCCCGCCGTTTCGGCGAAGGCGTGGCCATCCTGGTCGGCGACTTGGCCTTCGTCTACAGCGACATGATGATGACCGGCGCCAGCCGCGAAGCATGGGAGATCTGGAACGAGTTGCGCATCGAGCTCAACGTCGGCCAGGTGCTGGACATTCTGGGCAGCGTGCGCAACGAGCGTGGGCGCACTCGGGCCGAGCAGATCTGCCGCTACAAGAGCGGCAAGTACACCATCGAGCGTCCGTTGCACCTCGGCGCGGTGATGGCAGCCCCGCAGCGCGCCGACGAGTTGCTGCCGGCCCTCAGCGCCTACGGCCTGCCGTTGGGCGACGCTTTCCAGATGCGCGACGACGTCATGGGCGCGTTCGGTGACCCGGCCGTCACCGGCAAGCCGGTGGGCGGCGATCTGCGCGAGGGCAAGCCGACACCGTTGATGGCTCGCGCCGTGGAGCGCGCCACACCGGCGCAGGCCGAGGTGCTGGCGCTGGTGGGTCGCCCGGGCCTCACCGACGGCGAGGTCGCCTCCATCCAGCAGGTGATCATCGACACGGGGGCCCTTGCCGATCTGGAGGCAACGATCGAGCGCCTCACCGCGGAGGCCGAAGCTGCCATCGAGCGCGCGCCGATCACGTCCGAGGCACGCTCGGAACTCGTGGCGCTGGCCGCGTACGTCAGCCGCCGCACCGTGTGAGCCGCCTCCAGGCGGCGCTGCCTGCCGGGCGCGATGGGCGCAGGTCACGTAGAATTGCGCCCGTGAAAAGCATGCGGCTCGTGGCGATGGCCGGATTCTTCGTGGCCGTACCCGTCGTGGGCGCAGCCTGTGGCGGCGAGAGCGGCGCGCGCGAAACGCTGCCCCCGATCATCACCACCAGCACCACCACCTCGACGATCGCGACCACTACCACCTACCCCGAGGTCTACGAGATCCAGCCGGGCGACACCATCGGCATCATCGCTCGCAAGTTCGGCGTGTCGATCGAGGCGATCGTGGAGCTGAACAACCTGCGCAACCGCAACGACATCAAGTCCGGCCAGAAGCTGAAGATGCCGCCGAACCCGGCGTTGACGTCCACCACGCTGGCCGGCGCGGCCACCTCCAGCACGGTCAAACCCTGAGGATTGTCTCGGGCCGGGGCCTTTGGTCCCTAAATCTCAAAACCGGCAATTTGGTAACGTATTCGTCATGAGCTTCTGGCCGACCAAGGACCACTGGAGCGTCGAGCTCCCGGTGCGCACCAACCACTACCTGTGCCCCTCGCTGGAGAAGGATGGCTTTGTCATGCTGACTCCTTACGCGGGCGAGATCGACAAGAAGGAGTGGGAGTCCCTCACTTACTTCGACTGGAAGAGCGGTGGCGACACCAACTTCGCTCCGCTGGCCTCGGCCGATGGCGAGCTGGAGTGCCGTGGTTTCTGGGACAAGGGCAAGCCGGACAAGGGCGCCATGTGGACGTCCAACGCCGAGCTGGCCCCGACGATGAAGAAGTACGTCGAGTCCATTCCGGCCAGCTTCGGTCGCGTGCGCATCATCAAGCTCGAACCCGCCAGCCACGACGAGGCGATGAAGAGCTTCCACCGCGACGACAACAACCGTCTCAACCCCGAGGGTGAGGGTTGGGTGCTGCGTACCTGGATCGAACTCACCGACGACCCGGACAGCTACATGGTGCTGATGGACATCGACGAGAACCGCCTGCCCATCCCCGGCACCGAGCGTCGCGTCCACCTCCCGCAGTACACGCGCTTGATCATCGACACTCAGCGCCTGTGGCACGTGTGCGTGCACCGCGGCACCGCGTCGCGTTACGCGCTCATCACCTGCGTGGAGTCCAACCCGCAGCTGGAGGAATGGATCCAGAGCAACGCGCTGCAGCCGGTGCTCGCCTGATCACTCGCTGATCGGGCACCATACGCACCCATGGGTGCGGTCGTCCTGTTGTCACTGGGCGTGGTCTCACTTTTCGTGAGGCCACGCCCAGTCCCATTGTGGGCAGGGCCGACGGCGTGCGCGGTGGCGGGGTTGCTCACCCTGCAGGTGCCTCGCGGCGCAGCCGTCGATGCGCTGCAGTTGCTGCGCAACCCCTTGCTGTTCCTGGTCTTCGCCGTGCCGTTGGCGATCGGACTGGACCGCGTCGGTGTCTTCGCCGCGCTCGCCGCGGCGGTGGACGGCGGGCGGCACTTGGTGGCGTCGCTGTGGGTGCTGGCCGCGCTGGTGACGGCTGTGCTGAACCTCGACGCGGCGGTCGTGCTGCTGACGCCGCTCTACATTCGCATCGCGCTCCGCCATGGTCTGTCGCCGGAGATGCTGGCCTTCCAACCGGCGCTGCTGGCGTGCCTGGCCAGCGGGCCATTGCCGGTGTCCAACCTCACCAACCTGATCGTCGCCGAGCAGCACTCGCTGCACGCCACCGACTTCCTCGTGCACATGGGGCCGCCCACCGTGGTGGCGGTCGTGGTCGGTTGGTGGTGCTTCCGCCGCTGCTTCCACCTGCACCCGGTGGCGGATCGGGTGGACGAGCCGGTCGATCGGCGTGCTCTTCGGCGAGGTCTGCCGGTGGTCGCCCTGGTCGTTGTCGGGTTCACGTTGGGCGACGTGTGGGGTGTGCCGGCCTGGATCGTGGCGGCGGTCGCCTGGGCCTGGGTGGCACTGCTGACGCGGGAGGTGCGGTGGCGGGCGGCACCGCTGGAGGCGATCCTCGTGGCCGCTGCGCTCAGCGTGCTGGTGGCCGGTGCGCTGCCCCACCTCGGTCTGCACTCCGTGTTGGCGCACGACGGGTTCGCAGGTGCTTGGCGGGCGCTGACCGTGGGTGTGGTGGGCAGCGACCTCACCAACAACCTGCCGACGGTGCTGGCCGCCGGCGATCTCCTGCACGACCGGGCACACGTGTGGCCGTTGCTGGTGGGGGTCAACATCGGGCCCGTGCTGGTGCTCAGCGGGGCCCTCAGCGGGCTGCTCTGGCGGGACACCGCGCGTCGGTTGGGCGTGTCCGTGACGGCCCGGCGCTACACCGTCGTGGGTGTCGAGGTGGGCCTGCCGGCGCTGGTCGCGGCCGCCGCGACCGTGTTCTGCCTGAGCTGAGGGGTCCCTACCGGGCGTGTGCCAAGGTCCGCGCAGGTAAGGCCGTTCGGCCCTCTTGAGTGGAACATCGTTTGCGCGGACAACGGCCCAACGCCGCACCCCGATTCCAGCGGCTCAACGGAGGACAACAATCATGAAAAGGCGCACTGTCGACGTGGCATTCTCGGTCGGAGGAGTCGTATTCAGCGTGCTCCTGCTGGTCCTGGGCCTCGTCCTGAAGGACCAGTCGGACTTCGCGCACACCTACGTGCACGACCAGCTCGACGAGCAGAAGATCACCTTCACCCCGGCCGACAAGCTCGCTTCGGAAGAAGACTTCCAGGCGACGCTGCTCGAGAAGCTGGGCTCCCAGGACGCAGTCGATGCGTTCGTCGCCGACCACAAGCTGACGTCGGAAGCCGGCTCGAAGTGCTTGAACGAGTACGCCGGCAAGCAGATGCTCACGGGCAAGATGGCCGAGTGCTACGCGAACGACTACATCCGTCTGCACGCTCTCGAGTCGAGCATCATCGTCGACACCGGTCTTGAGATCCCGGACCCGGCCGACCCCACCAAGATGATCAGCGCCGACAACCGCAGCTACACCTACTCCACGATCAGCCCCGTCATCAACGCCGCCAAGGCCGTGGTGCAGGACCTCAAGGACAACGGTGGCTCGGATGAAGACATCGCGACCGCTCAGGCCCAGGTGGACACCCTGAACCGTCTGCGTACCGACACCCTGCTGCGTGCGGACACCCTGCGTGGCCTGCTGCTGACCAGCTACGGCTTCAGCGTCTTCGGTGAGAAGGCCGACCTGGCCGCCACGGTGTGCTACCTCGCCGCTCTGGTGCTCTTCCTGCTCTCGATCCTCGGCTTCCTGCACGCCGCCTTCTCGAAGCACGCCAAGGACACGATCCTGGCCGTCGAGCACCCGGCTCCTGCTGCTGAGTGATCCACAACTGATCCCCTAGAAGACCAAGAGGGCTCCCGCTGCGGCGGGGGCCCTCTTCAGGTTTTCGGCCGCCGTGCTCGCTCAGTTGTCGTCGGCGGTGGGGCGGCGGCGCAACTGCTTGCGTTCGCCGGCCTGGCGCTTGTCCCGCAGACGGTCCTCCCGTGCCCCGCGACCGGGGCGGGTGGGCCGACGTGGAGGCGCCGGTGGGGCGGCAGCCTCGTCCAGACGCTCCAGCGCCGCCTTCCATGCCAGTTGGCGGTTGCGCCACTGGGACCGCGAGCGCGAGGACGTGGTGACGATCTGAGCGCCCTGTGCGGCCACGATCCGGGCCGTCACGGCCTCGGGCAACCCGCACTGGGCGACCTCGATCGTGACCGTCACGGCCGTGTCGGAGGTGTTCGCGTGCTGTCCGCCCGGTCCGCCGCTGCGCGTCGCCGTCCAGCGGATGGCGTCGGCGGCGATGCGCCGTCCCCGAGGGGTGACGTACGCACCGTCCTGGGGTTCGAACGTGTCGGTCACGTCAGTAGGCGGGCGCGTCGGGGTCGATCGCGTTGGGGTCCGGCGGGTTCTTCAGTTCGCCCACCTTGCGCGCCACGGCCAGTGCCCAGCACACCACGACGCCGAGGGTGAACAGGAACCACTGGACGGCGTACCCGAAGTGCGGGCCCTCGCCGAGGTCGGGGAACGGCACCGGGGTCATCTCCGCCGGTTCGGCCGGGTCGGAGGTGATCCGTTCGACGTACATCGCTCGCGGCTGGGCGCCGGCATCGTCGCCGATCGCGCGCACGTCGACGCGGAAGATCGTCATCGGTTCCGTGCCGGTGTCGCCCACCTGGCCGGTGCCGTTCGTCGCCGACACGCGCAACCTGGCCACCAGCCGGACGGTCCCTTCGGGCAGGGCCGGCGACGGGATGCCGTCGGACAGCCAGCCGCGGTTGACCACCACGATGCTGCCGTCGTCCAACTGCAGCACGCCGAACAGGTCGCGACCGGCCATGTCGTCGCGGCGGACGCTGCGTTCGTAACTGAGGTCGGGCAGGTAGCTGCCACTGACCTCCACCGGTCGGTACTCCAGCTGGTGGGTGTCCGCGACCTCGCCCGGGGGAACGATGTCGTCCAGCGGCACGACTTCCTGCTCCGTGCGCGCCTTGACGGTGGCGTTGAAGTCACGCCGCTCGTCGAGGCGCCGCAGCTGCCACAGGCCGAGGTTCACCATCGCCACCATCATCAGCACGCAGAACAGGTGGAACAGCAGCCACTTGGGCTTGATCAGGAAGCGGTACACAGGTCAGTCGTCCTTCTGCATCGTCGCCCACAGCCCGTGCTCGTGGAGGCGGAAGACGTCGATCTCGGCCTTCTCCCGTGCTCCGCTGCTGACCACGGCGCGGCCCTTGTGGTGCACGTCGAGCATCAGCGCGGTCGCCTTCTCCAGGCTGTAACCGAACAGCTTCTGGAAGACGAACGTGACGTAGCTCATGAGGTTGATCGGGTCGTTCCACACCAACACGATCCACGGGGTGTCCGTGGAGGACTCCTCACCGGTGTCGGGTCGGGTGACCTCGACCGGAGCAGTGGTGGGGGGCATGGCCACATTCTGCCGGACATCGGCCTCGGAGTGGTCGCCGGTGTAAAGCCCGCCTACGATGGCCGACGGTATGGCTGTCGGCTCACGTCCTCTGGTGCCCTCCCGGCTCGCGCCCGGTGGCGTCGCCCACGGCTCGCGGCGCACGCCGCGCAACAAGATCGGTGGGTTCATCGCGCTCACCAAGCCGCGCATCATCGAGCTGCTGCTGATCACGACCGTGCCGACCATGGTGTTGGCGCAAGGTGCATGGCCGCGCACGACGCTGGTGCTCGTCACCCTGCTCGGCGGCACGTTGGCCGCCGGTGGCGCCAACGCGATCAACATGGTGGTGGACCGCGACATCGACAAGCTGATGCCGCGCACGCAGAACCGGCCGCTGGTCACTGGCCTGCTGCAGCCGCGTGAAGCCCTGGTGTTCGCCCTCACGCTGGAGGTCGTCGCGTTCGCCGTGCTGTGGGCGTGGGCCAACCTGCTCTCGGCGATCCTCGCTCTGTCGGCGATGCTCTTCTACGTCTTCGTCTACACGCTGTGGCTGAAGCGCACCAGCACGCAGAACATCGTCATCGGCGGCGCCGCCGGGGCAGTTCCGGTGCTGGTCGGCTGGTCGGCGGTCACCGACGGCATCGGCTGGGCCCCGGTGGTGCTGTTCGTCGTCATGTTCCTGTGGACCCCGCCGCACTTCTGGGCGCTGGCCATCAAGTACGCCGACGACTACCGCGCCGCCAGCGTGCCGATGCTGCCCGCCGTCGCCCCGGCGGAGGTCACCGTCCGCAAGATGGTCCTGTACACCGCCCTGATGGTTGCCGGGACACTGGCCCTGTGGCCGGTCGCGGAGCTGGGCTGGATCTACGGCATCAGCGCCATCGTGCTCGGCGCGCTGTTCCTGTGGGGCACCATCGACCTCGGTCGCAACCCCACCACCGGGCGGGCGATGAGGGTCTTCGGGTACTCGATCACCTACGTCACGCTGCTGTTCGCGGCGATGACGATCGACGTCCTCGTCCGCCACCCGGGCTGACGATTTCCGTGCGGCGGTGTCGCCGCGGATAGTGTCGGGGCCGCAAGACCGCCAACTTGGGTTCTGCGCGTGTCGCGCGCCCGACCTGAAACGAGTTCGTCGCTTATGAGCACCATCGATACCCATGCGAGCAGCGCCCCGGCCTCGTCCGGTGCGCTCGCGTGCGTCGCCGACTGGATCGGTACCACCGACCACAAGCGCCTCGGCCGCCTCTACCTCGGCTCGGCCGCCGTCGCCTTCGTCGGCTCCGCGGTGGTGGGGGTGTTGCTCGGCATCGAGCGCATCTGGCCCGACCGCGAGTGGTTGCCGGTCAAGTCGCTCACGCAGCTGTTCGCCGTCGAGCGTTTCGGCCTCACCTTCCTGGTGCTGCTGCCGGCGATGATCGGTGCGGCGCTGGCGATCGTGCCGCTGCAGGTGGGCGCTCGTGCGCTGGCTCTGCCTCGCCTGGCGCTCGCCGGTTTCTGGCTGTGGCTGTTCGGCGGCGTGCTCGGCGTGTACTCGCTGATCCTCAACGGTGGGCCCGGCGGCAGCCGCGCTCGCTTCGTCGACCTGTTCATCCTCGCTGTGGTGCTGGTGGCACTCGGCGCGCTGGCCAGCGTTGGTTCGCTGGTCACCACGGTGCTCACCACTCGTGCGCCGGGCATGAACATGCGGCGCATCCCCTACTTCACCTGGGCCTCGCTGGTCGCCGGTGTCGGCCTGGTGCTGGCGCTGCCGGTGCTGGTGGGCGACCTGCTCTACCTCTACGCCGCTCACCACTACCCGTCGGCCGCCAACGAGATGTCGGGCAACCTGGCGCTCACCGACTGGGCCGGCTGGGGCTTCACGCAGCCGCTCACTCTGCTGTTCGCCGTGCCGGTGCTGGGCTACTACGCCGATGTCGCCGCCACCTTCAGCGGCGAGCGTCTGCGCCCCCGTGGCCCGATCTTCCTGGCCATCGCCCTGTCGGGCGTCGGTGCGTTCGCCAGCGTGCTGCAGGCGACCCCCACGCTGGACAGCGGGGTGTTCCACAAGGACTTCTGGACGGTCATCGACCAGCTCATCCCGTTCGGTCTCATCCACGGTCTGCCGCTGCTCGGTGCGTTCAGCTTGTTCGCCTACGCCACGCAGCACCTCGTGCTCTCCAAGCCGAAGGTGCAGGCACCGGCCGTGTTCGGGGTGCTGTCCGCCGGTCTGCTGTTGGCCGCCTTCGGCGCTTCGCTCGTCGCCCACATCGGCGATGCCGGCCTGGCCGGCACCACGTTCGAGGAAGGCAGCTGGCTGCTGACCGTCGGTGCCGCAGTCGTCGGCGCCCTGGGTGCTGCCAGCTACTGGGGCCCGAAGTGGTCCGGTCGGGTGCTGCCCAAGAGTGCCTCGTTGTTTCTGTCGCTCGCCGCTGCGGCGGGCACGGCGCTGGCCGCCGGCGGCCTGCTGGTGGCCGGTTTCGCCGACCAGCCCGGTGCGGTGTTCCCGTTCATCCTCCCGGGCACCGACGTTTCTGCGGTGAACTTCGACTACTCCGGCCCGATGGGGCTGTGGAACGCTCTCAACGTGGTCGGCCTCGCGGTGCTGTTGCTGACCGTGCTGGCCTTCGTCGCTCTGTCGCTGCGCGGCGGCGAGGCGGCGGGCAACGACCCGTGGGGCGGCCAGACGCTCGAGTGGGCCACCGCTTCTCCCGCCCCCGCCGACAACTTCGCCGAACTGCACACCGTGAAGTCGGCAGAACCCCTGATCGACCTCCAGCCCAACCGGAGTGATGCCTGATGCATGCCCTTCCTGCGGCCCCCGCCGGCGCCAAGCGTCGGCAGCTCTTCGTCGGCACTGCCGTGGCTTCGGCCGCAGCAGCGTCGCTGGTGCTCAGCATGTGCGCCCTGTGGTTGCGCATGCGCGACCAGGCCCGCGCTGCGGGCACCGCATGGTTGCCCGACGGCGCCAGCATCCCGGAAGTCGCGGCCAACGTGATGCTCATCTCGTTCCTGCCGCTGTGCATCTTCGCTCAGTGGGTGGTGTACGCGGTGAAGCGTGACGACGGCCGCCACACGAAGGTGGCCGCGGGTCTCGTCACCGTGATCGGCCTGATGGTCCTCAATGCGCAGGCCTACGTCTGGGCGCAGATCAAGCTGCCCGCAGGTGGCGGCACCTACCAGTCGATGTTCTTCACCCTCACCGGTGTGATGGCAGCCGCAATCGCTGCCGGTGTGGTGTGGGCGGCGGTCATCGCCGTGAAGGCGGTCGCCGGCCGCACCATCGACCGCGAGGTGGCAGCCTCGCACGCCCTCTACTGGTACGCCCTCAGCGCTGCATTCGCAGTGCTGTGGTTCGTGGTCTACGTGACGAAGTAACGGAGCAGCCATGTTCACGACCGGATCCAAGCTGTTCTTCGGAGCCTCCACGCTGGCGCTGGTGAGCGCCATCGTCTATGCCGCCTGCACGTCGGGGCCGCTCTCGTCGGCGGGCACCGTCGGCCTGCTGTCGGCGTCGTTGGTGTTCGCCCTGTTGGGCGGCGTCAACTACGCCAACCGCGACTGCAACGTCTCGGCCATGGACCCCGCGGCCGGCGATGCTGCGGCGTCGAAGGCCCCTGCGGCCAACAGCATGTGGCCCGCGGTCGCCGCGCTGGCCGTCGCCGGCTTGGCCGTCGGCGCCGTCAGCCGCCCGGCCGTGTTCAAGGTGGCCGTGGTGCTGGTGCTGGTGGGTGTCGCCGAGTGGGCTGCGCTGTCGGGGCGCACCAAGGCGGCCCGCTCGGGCTCGCGGGTGATGCCGCTGGAGATCCCCATCCTCGTCGTCGCTCTCGTCGCTGCGGTCATCTACGCGCTCTGAGGCCCGTCGCCGCCACCGGGGCCGTGCCTCGGTCGCGTTGGTGATCCTGTGTGCTGCCTGTGGCAGCGGGTCGAACCAGAGTTTGCGCGCCTCTGGTGCGTGGGTGCGGCCGACGCCACCCGGCGTGACCAGCGCGGCGATCTACCTGCGCATCGACAACGGCACGGACATCGACGAGACGTTGGTCGGCGGTGAGGCCGAGCCTTGCATGGTGCTGTCACCGCACCTTTCCGTCACCGACGCAGCCGGGACGAGCAGCATGATCGAGCCGGGGGACCACGTCACGGACGTGCCGGCGGGCGGCCACCTCGACCTCGTGCCACAGGGGCTGCACTTGATGTGTTACGGGCTGACCGCGGCGCTGGTGGAGGGGCAGCAGTTCCCGATTACGCTGCACTTCGCATCGGGCCGGACCGCGATTGTGAAAGCGGAGGTGGCCCACAGCTAGTGTGTACCCTGTCGTTTCGCCAGTCCGACTTTGGTCGCTGGCTTCTGCATCTGGCAGATTAGGAGAGTTGCCGAGCCATGGTCACCAGGGGGTCCTCATGAAATCTGCGCGCAAGGACTGGGTGTTCCTTGGCGTGTGCTGGGTGTTGCTCACCGCCATCGGTTTGCTGATGGTCTGGAAGCTCAACCTGCTGCCTGCCGGGTACTCCCGTGAAGCCGAAATCGGCGACGAGGCGTACAAGCTGCTCATCGCGCTCGGTGTTCCGGTGTTCGCCGGTGTGGCCGCGTCGCTGCTGACGATCCTGCTCCGTCAGGTCGACAAGCGCACCTCGGACGAAGTCCCCACCGAGGATGGTCCGGCCATCACCGGTCACACCACGCTGGTGCGTTCGTGGGTCGCCATCAGCGCCCTGCTGGCCATCGGTCTGGCGATTGATCCCGGCTTCACCGGTCTGCGCGACATCCGCGGCGAGACCAAGGCCGACCTGGTCGTCGACGTGCAGGCGCAGCGCTGGTCGTGGAAGTTCACCTACGACGGTGGCGAGTACAGCACCACCGAGCTCGTGCTGCCGATCGACGAGCGTGTGCGCTTCGACATCACCTCGGTCGACATCGTGCACTCGTTCTGGGTGCCCGGCTTCCGTCAGAAGCTCGATGCCGTGCCTGGCCGCATCACCAAGCTCTACATCACGCCCACCGAACTCGGTGACGGCAACAACGACTCGACCCTGCGTGTGCAGTGCGCCGAGCTGTGCGGAACGGATCACGCCAAGATGACCGTGCCGATTCGGATCGTGACCCAGGAAGAATTCGACGCCTGGCTGGCCAGCATCAGAAAGGATGGGTGACCACTCATGTGGCCCTTGATTCGTGCGTTCTTCGGTGCCGTCTTCGGTTACCTGATCGGCGCCGCGTTGGTCCTGCTGATCCAGCAGGACGGCATCAACTCCCAGCTGGCTCTGTTGATCGGTTACGTCGGTGGTCTCATCGGCTGGCTGGTGGGCATCGGTCTCGGCAACACCTGGCTGCGTGAGGCGCTGGGTCTGCAGGCCAAGCCCGACCGTGTCGACGGCTGGCGCAAGTACTTCACGTTCAACACCGACCACAAGGTCATCGGCATTCAGTACGGCGTGATGTTCCTCGCCGTCCTGGGGCTCGGTGGCATCTCGGCGATGCTCATGCGCATCGAGCTCATGTCCCCCGGTCAGACGATCATGAGCAACGATCGTTACAACCAGGTGATGAGCATGCACGGCATCCTGATGGTCGCCGTGGCAGTCGCCGCCACCCTCGGTTCGTTGGGCAACTACTTGGTGCCGATCATGATCGGCGCCGACGACATGGCGTTCCCCCGCCTCAACGCGCTCAGCTTCTGGCTGATCCCGCCGGTGGCCTTCGGTCTGTTGCTGGCCCCCGCGGTCGGTGCGTTCGACGCCGGCTGGACGGCGTACCCGCCGTTCTCGGTGGTGAACAACGACGGCACGGTGCTGTTCTGCGCCGCGGTCATCGTCTTCGGTCTCGCCTCCATCTTCGGTGGTCTCAACGTGCTGGTCACGGTCATCACCATGCGTGCCAAGGGCATGACCTGGGGCCGCCTGCCGATCTTCGTGTGGTCGACGGTCGCCACCTCGATCCTCAGCCTGCTGCTCACCCAGTTCTTCGCTGCGGCGCTGGTGCTGATCCTGATGGACCGCATCGCTGGCACCACGTTCTTCACCGGGGCCACCGGTGGCGACCCGATCATGTACCAGCACTTGTTCTGGTTCTACTCGCACCCTGCGGTGTACGTGATGGTGTTGCCAGGCTTCGGTGTGGCACTCGAGGTCATCACGCACATGGCCCGCAAGCCGCTGTTCGCCTACAAGTGGGCGGTCGGTGCGCTGATGTCGATCGTCGCTCTGTCGGTCGTCGTGTGGGCGCACCACATGTTCACCTCGGGTATGGCGAACTACTTCCACGCCCCGTTCATGTTCCTCACGGAGACGATCTCGATTCCCACGGGCATCATCTTCCTCGCCGCGATCGGAACACTCTGGCGAGGAAAGATGCGGCTGGAAGCACCACTGCTGATCGCGCTCATCTGGGTCTTCCAGTTCCTCGTGGGTGGCATCACGGGCATCTTCTTGGCCGACGTCGCCACCGACGTGAACCTGCAGGACACCTACTTCGTGGTGGCGCACTTCCACTACACGATCATGGGTGGCGTGGTGTTCGCCTTCTTGGCGGGCGTCCACTTCTGGTTCCCGAAGGTCACCGGGCGCATGTACAACAAGAAGGTCGCCACGGTCTTCGCGATCTGGATCGGCGTGGCCTTCCAGACCACGTTCATCCCGATGTTCTACGCCGGCACCAACGGCATGAACCGCCGCATCGCCGACTACCCGGCGAACCTGTCGGGCGTGAACATGTGGATCTCGTGCTCGGCCTTCGTGCTGGGTGCCGGCTTCCTGCTGTTCTTCGGCAACCTGATCTACTCGGCGATCAAGGGTCCGCGAGTCAACTCGAACCCGTGGAACGCCACCACGCTCGAGTGGCAGGTCTCCTCGCCGCCGCCGCACCACAACTTCCCGAGTGTCCCCGAGGTCACCGGTGAGACCTACCCGTACGGCACGGGTTCGCTCGTCAACGCTGTCATCGGAGGAGACTGACCCATGTCCGAGCACACCGATACCGATGCGCTCAAGGAGAGCCACCGCAGCATGATCCGCCGTGGTGTGGCGGCAGCGCTGCTGCTGGCCGCACTCAGCCTGGCCGAATACTTCGTGGCCGTCGAGATCGACGACCCCACCTGGTACCTGATGCCGTTCATCGTCGTCAAGGGTTGGGTCGTTCTCGACATCTTCATGCACGTCCGTGCCATTCGTAGCGAGGGGGCCCACTGATGGCACTTGCGGTCGATACTGCTCACGCTCACGATGCTCACGCCGCTCCGGCGTGGCGTCCGCGGGCGAACAAGCTGGGCCTGTGGATGTTCATCGCGTCCGAGACGTTCCTGTTCGCAGCGTTCATCTCCTCGCGCTACATCCTCACCGGCACCGGCCGCCCGGCCGACCTCAACCAGGCGCTGGCCCTGTTCCTCACGATCGTGCTGCTGCTCTCCAGCATCAGCGCCTACCTCGGCGAGCAGGCCATTGCCCACGACGATCGCAAGGCCTTCATGTGGGGGCTCAGCATCACCATCGTCCTGGGTCTCGGCTTCATGATCGGTGTCTGCTTCGAATGGAAGGAGGCGCTCGAGTTCTTCCCGCCGAGCACCACCTTCGGCAGCACCTTCTTCATGCTGGTCGGTCTGCACGCGTTCCACGTGGTCACCGGCCTCATCGCGCTGGGCTTCGCGCTGAACATGGGCCGCAAGGGCCGCTTCGGTTCGAAGAACTACTGGTTCGTCGAGGCCGCCGTGAAGTACTGGCACTTCGTCGACCTGGCCTGGGTGGTCATCTACCCCACCCTGTACTTGGTGGGCACCAAGACCGAGTTCCCGATTCCGGGCAAGTGAGATGAACGGCCGGCTCGATGGCCGGCTCGGACGATGGCTACGCGGCGGCGCGTTGGTGCTCTGGTGCACCCTCGCGATGTGGATCGTCTGCGCCATCGCCTTGTTGATCTACGCCGGTG
>CAZREK010000018.1:0-15947 GCA_964598965.1 uncultured Bifidobacterium sp.
CCGGGAACGAAGGCCGCAATGCTCGACAAGCACGAGCAGGCGGTGCACGACGCGAAGGCACAGGGCGCGCAGGTGATGTGCTTCCAGGAGCTCTTCTACGGCCCGTACTTCTGTCAGGTGCAGGACCCTCAGTACTACGAGTACACCGAGGCCATCCCCGACGGGCCCACCACGCAGCGTTTCCAGGCGATCGCCAAGGAGACCGGCATGGTGCTGGTGCTGCCGATGTACGAGATCGTGCAGGCCGGCCAGTACTACAACACCGCCGCGGTGATCGACGCCGACGGCACGTACCTCGGCAAGTACCGCAAGCAGCACATCCCGCAGACCAAGGGCTTCTGGGAGAAGTACTACTTCACCCCCGGCACGGGCGGGTACCCCGTGTTCGAGACCGCGGTCGGCAAGGTCGGCGTGTACATCTGCTACGACCGCCACTTCCCCGAGGGCTGGCGTGCGCTGGGCCTCAACGGCGCGGAGATCGTGTTCAACCCGTCGGCCACCAGCCGCGGCCTCAGCGAGTACCTGTGGCGCCTCGAGCAGCCCGCCTCCGCGGTCGCCAACATCTACTACGTCGGCGCGATCAACCGCGTGGGCATCGAGGAACTCGGTGACAACGACTTCTACGGCCAGAGCTACTTCGTCGACCCGGAGGGCAAGATGGTCGGCGAGGTCGGCGACCCGCACAAGCCGGAACTCATCGTGCGCGACCTCGACCTGGGGATGATCCGCACCGTCCGCGACCGCTGGGCGTTCTACCGCGACCGCCGTCCCGACGCCTACGACGAACTCGTCCGCCGCTGAACCCCACCCACTGATCGAGGAGTATCAACAGTCATGTCGACGACACTGATCAAGAACGGCAAGGTCATCAGCAGCACGGGCGTCATCGCCCAGGACGTGCTGCTCGACGGCGAAACGATCCGAGCCCTCGGCGCGCCCGGCTACTTCACCGAGGAAGGCATGGATCGCGTCATCGACGCGGCCGGCAAGTACGTCATCCCCGGCGGCATCGACGTGCACACGCACATGGAGCTGCCCTTCGGTGGCACGTTCGCCAGCGACACGTTCGAGACCGGCTCGCTCGCTGCGGCATGGGGTGGCACCACCACCATCATCGACATGGCGGTGCAGCGGTACGGCGAGGACGTGCACGCAGGCCTGGCGGAATGGCACCGCAAGGCCGAAGAGCAGTGTGCCATCGACTACGCGTTCCACCAGATCATCGGTGGTGTCGACGACGAATCGCTGAAGGCGATGAAGTACCTGGTGGAGCACGAGGGCATCAGCAGCTTCAAGCTGTTCATGGCCTACCCCGGCGTGTTCTACAGCGACGATGGCCAGATCCTGAAGGCGATGCAGACCGCTGCCGACTGCGGGGCGATGATCATGATGCACGCCGAGAACGGCATCGCCATCGACGTGCTCGTGCAGCAGGCGCTCGCTCGCGGCGAGACCGACCCGAAGTACCACAGCTACACGCGCCCGTCGCCGCTCGAGGCGGAGGCCACGCACCGCGCCATCATCCTCAGCCAGGTCGCGGGCAACGTGCCGCTGTACATAGTGCACATGTCGGCCGGCGATGCGCTCAACGAAGTGGCCGCCGCCCGTCATCACGGCCGCAACGTGTTCGCCGAGACCTGCCCGCAGTACCTCTACCTGACGGTGGAGGAAACGCTGGCCAAGCCCGGCTTCGAAGGGGCCAAGTGGGTGTGCAGCACCCCGGTGCGCAGCCGCGACCACGACCCGCACTTCGTGGGTCAGATGGGCCACGGCCACCAGGGCGACCTGTGGAAGGGCCTGCGCATGAACGAACTGGCCATCGTCTCCACCGACCACTGCCCGTTCTGCTTCAAGGACCAGAAGGAACTGGGCCTCGGCAACTTCGCCGCGATCCCCAACGGCATCGGCAGCGTCGAGCACCGCATGGAGCTGCTGTACCAGGGTGTCGTGGCCGGTGAGATCTCGCTCGAGCGTTGGGTGGAGACCTGCTGCACCACCCCGGCCCGCATGTTCGGCATGTACCCGAAGAAGGGCGTCATCGCCCCGGGTGCCGACGCCGACGTCGTCGTCTGGGACCCGAACAAGAAGACCAAGATCGGCATCAACGACAAGCACCACATGAACATGGATCACAGCGCCTGGGAGGGTTACGTGATCGATGGCAAGGTGGACACGGTGATCTCGCGTGGCACGGTGGTCGTGGAGGCCGATCAGTACGTCGGCCGCAAGGGTCACGGTCGCTACGTCAAGCGCGGTCTGTCGCAGTACCTGGTCTGACGTCCCGCTCGTCGGTGTCGCCGGCGTTCGTTCGTCGCACGGTCGGGGAACCCCGCCCCGACCTACTCGCTCCTCACTGAACCCCGGCACCACCTCCTCGCTGGTTTACCCACTCACTTCACCCGCACTTTCGTGCTCCCTCAGTCAAAAGGAAGTCATTAGATGAATCGAATTTCGCATTGGATCGACGGGCGGGTCGTGGCTGGTAACTCGGGGCGGTCGGGGGTCGTGTTCGACCCGGCGACGGGCGAGCAGCAGGCCGCGGTGGACTTCGCGTCCGTGGCCGAGGTCGACCAGGCGGTGGCGGTCGCCAAGGCTGCGTTCCCTGCATGGCGCTCCACGAACCTGTCGCGCCGTGCGGAGGTGATGTTCCACATGCGCGAGTTGGTGGATGCCAACCGCAAGGAGATCGCCTCGCTGCTGTCGAAGGAGCACGGCAAGGTGCTGGGCGACGCGCTGGGTGAGGTCGCGCGTGGGCTGGAGAACATCGAGTTCGCCTGTGGCATCCCCAACCTGCTGAAGGGCGGGTACAGCGAGCAAGCCAGCACCGGCGTGGACGTGTACAGCATCAAGCAGCCGCTCGGTGTCGTGGCCGGCATCACGCCGTTCAACTTCCCGGCGATGGTGCCGATGTGGATGTTCGCCAACGCCCTCGCGTGCGGCAACACCTTCGTGCTGAAGCCCAGCGAGAAGGATCCCTCGGCCAGCATGTTCATCGCCGAACTGCTGAAGCAGGCCGGGCTGCCGGACGGCACGTTCAACATCGTCAACGGCGACAAGGTGGCTGTCGACCGGTTGCTGGAGCACCCCGACATCCAGGCCGTCAGCTTCGTGGGCAGCACGCCGATCGCCCGTTACATCTACGAGACTGGCACGCGCAACGGCAAGCGCGTGCAGGCGCTGGGCGGCGCGAAGAACCACATGCTCGTGCTCGCCGACGCCGACCTCGACATGGCCGCCGACGCGGCGGTCAGCGCCGCCTATGGCTCCGCCGGTGAGCGCTGCATGGCGATCTCGGTGGTGCTGGCCAGCGAGGCGATCGCCGACGACCTAGTGGCCAAGATCAAGGAGCGCATCCCCTCGATCAAGGTCGGTCCGGCCGGCGACGACGGCAACGAGATGGGCCCGCTGATCACTGGCGAGCACCGCGACAAGGTGGAGGGCTACATCGCCGGTGCCGCCGACGAAGGCGCCACGGTGCTGGTGGACGGGCGTGAAGGCGCGCCGGCCCGCGGTTTCTTCGTCAAGCCCACGCTGATCGACAACGCCAAGCCGGGCATGCGCTGCTACGACGACGAGATCTTCGGCCCGGTGCTCACGGTCACCCGCGTGCACGGCTACGACGACGGCATCGCGCTGATCAACGCCAACCAGTTCGGCAACGGCACGGCCATCTTCACCCGTGACGGCGGTGCTGCCCGCCAGTTCGAGTACGAGGTGCAGGTGGGCATGGTGGGCGTGAACGTGCCCATCCCGGTGCCGGTCAGCTACTACAGCTTCGGTGGGTGGAAGGCCAGCCTTTTCGGCGACACCCACATGTACGGCCCGGAGGGTGTGAACTTCTACACCCGCACGAAAGTGGTCACCAAGCGCTGGCCCGACCCGCGCACCAGCAAGGTCGATCTGGGCTTCCCCCAGAACAGGTAGTTCGCGGTCCCGGCGGCGGATCGTCGTCCTGCGTTCCTCGACACGGTCAGGGAAACCCGCCCTGACCTACCGTCTCGGAATCGCAGCACGACGCTCCGCCGCCTGGTGAGCGCAAGCAGTAGTAGGTCAGTCAGTAGAGCAAGGCACGCAAGCACAGGTGGGGAGAGCACCGGTTCGATTCCGAGACGGTAGGGCGGCGTGGGTTTCGCCGCCCGTGTCGAGGAACGAAGCGGTGATCAGCCCCACCGGGAAGTCCCGCAGGGGACGCAAGCAAGTCACAGGGGATCAGGGGGACACATGGAACTCGGGGTTGTATTGCAGACGACACCGCCGTCGCGGCGGGTGATCGATCTCGCCAAGCGGGCCGAGTCGTACGGGTTCGACTACGTCTGGACCTTCGACAGCCACATCCTGTGGCAGGAGCCGTACGTCATTTACAGCCAGATCCTGGCCGAGACGCGCAACGTCAAGGTGGGGCCGATGGTCACCAACCCGGCGACGCGCGACTGGACGGTGACGGCCAGCCTCTACGCCACCCTCAACGAGATGTACGGCAACCGCACGGTGTGCGGCATCGGCCGTGGCGACTCGGCGGTGCGTGTCACCAACGGGGCGCCCACGACGCTGGCCACCTTGCGCGACAGCGTGCACGTCATCCGCGAGCTCGCCAACGGTCGCTCGGTGGAGTACAAGGGCAGCGACCTGCGCCTGCCCTGGGCCACCAAGAGCGAGCTGGAGATGTGGGTGGCCGCCTACGGCCCGAAGGCACTCGCGCTGACCGGCGAATGCGCCGACGGGTTCATCCTGCAGCTGGCCGACCTGTCGATCGCGGAATGGACGATCGGCGCGGTGCGCGACGCGGCCTCCAAGGCCGGTCGCAACCCCGACGACATCACCATCTGCGTCGCCGCGCCGGCGTACGTCACCGACGGCACTGCGGCCGGCCTGGCCCACGGCCGCGAGCAGTGCCGCTGGTTCGGTGGGATGGTGGGCAACCACGTCGCCGACATCGTCGCCCGCTATGGCGAGGATGCTCCGGTGCCCAAGGCGCTGACCGACTACATCAAGAACCGCCAGGGTTACGACTACAACGAGCACGGGCAGGCCGGCAACAGCCACACCACCTTCGTGCCCGACGAGATCGTCGATCGCTTCTGCGTGGTGGGCCCGGTGGAAACTCACGTCGAGCGGATGAACCAGCTGAAGGACCTCGGGGTCGACCAGTTCGCCATCTACCTCCAGCACGACGACAAGGACCACACGCTGCAGGCCTACGGAGAGAAGGTCATGCCTGCGATCGCCGAGCACGTGCGGGCGAAGTCGTGATCTTGTGTTCACAAGTCTTTGTCGGCGCCGTCTTCAGGGCCATCTAGAGTCGCGCTGTTCATGACCGATCTCGATGCTTCTCAGGTGGCTCCCGCCCCGGCGGCCCGGTCGTGGTGGAGCCGCGCGCGTCGATCGGTGATGGTCGCCGTGTCGCTGGCGTTGTTCGCCGCAGCGTGGGAGGCCTACAAGAGCTGGGGTCCGCAGAACGGCGGCGACCTGTTCGGCTGGAAGGTGCTGCCTCGCGCCAACGACATGGTGATGCCGCACATCAGTGATGTGCTCGGTCGCTTCGGCGACCCCGTGAACCGGGCCTCCGACCAGACGGTCTTCGAGGTCGTGCTGCAGGGCACGTGGTTCTCGCTGCGGCTCGCGCTGTTCGGCTTCCTCATCGGCCTGGTGGTCGGTGTCGGTCTGGCGGTGGTGATGACTCGCCTGCGCATCGCGGAGCGGGCGATCCTGCCGTACCTCGTGGCGTCGCAGACAGTGCCGCTGATCGCGCTCGCCCCGCTGGTGGCGGGGTGGGGTGGCAAGCTGAGTCTGTTCGGGTGGGAGTGGCCACGCTGGATGTCGGCAGTGGTGCTCGGCGCGTTCCTCACGTTCTTCCCGATCGCCGTCGGCACCCTGCGCGGGTTGCAGTCGCCGTCCACGGCGTCGCTGGAACTGATGAACAGCCTCGCCGCTCCGTGGCGGCGCACGCTGTTCACGTTGCGCTTCCCGGCAGCGGTGCCCTACATGGTGCCAGCGCTGAAGTTGGGCGCGGCAGGCTCGGTCATCGGAGTGGTCGTGTCCGAGATCTCCATCGGGCTGCGCGGCGGCATCGGGCGCCTCGTGATCGAGTACGCCCGCGCGTCCACCAGCGACCCGGCGATCGTGTACACGGCCGTGCTGGGCGCCGTAGCGCTCGGCCTGACCATGGCCGGCCTGGTGTCCCTGGCCGACCGAGTGATGATGCGGAACCGACCGAAAGAGGTAGAGGCGTGAGTGCAGTTGTCGTCGGCGGCGTGAGCAAGGTGTTCACGGGCAAAGCCGGGCGCGTCGACGCGCTCCAAAGTGTCGACCTCACCATCGAGCCGGGTGAGTTCGTGTCGCTGATCGGTCCGTCGGGCTGCGGCAAGAGCACGCTGTTGCGCCTCATCGCCAACCTCACCGAACCCAGTGAGGGCTCGATCACGGTCAACGGCAAGCCGGCCAAGCAGGCTCGCCTCGACCAGGACTACGGCATGGCGTTTCAGCAGGCCGGCCTGTTCGACTGGCGCTCTGTGGTGAAGAACATCGAGCTGCCGCTGGAGGTCAAGGGCTGGGACCGCGCCAAGCGCCGGGCCCGTGCGCTGGAGATGCTCGAGCTGGTCAAGCTGCCCGAGTTCGCGCATCACCACCCGTGGCAGTTGTCGGGCGGCATGCAGCAGCGCATCGCGATCGCTCGCGCGCTGGCAGCGCACCCTCCGCTGTTGCTGATGGACGAGCCCTTCGGCGCGCTCGACGAGATGACCCGCGAGCACATGCAGGCCGAGTTGCTGCGCATCTGCGCGGAGACCGGCACCACGGTCATCTTCGTCACTCACTCGATCCCCGAGGCCGTCTACTTGTCCACTCGCGTCGTGGTCATGTCGCCACGGCCCGGTCGCATCACCGACGTCGTCGACGTGCCGCTGGGTTCCGGCCGCGACGAATCCACCCGCGAGGCGGCCGACTTCTACGCCAAGATCACCGAAGTGCGCGAGGCGTTGCGCGGCGCCGAGTACGGCCTGGGCGCCCGCGGGGTGGAAGACCGGTGACCGCCCGCCTGTCCACGGCGTTCCGGGCGGTCTGGCCGCCGGTGCTGCTGGGCGCGGCACTGCTCGCGCTCTGGCAGTGGGTGGTCCGCGGCTTCGACCTCAAGCCGTTCTTCCTTGTCGCGCCCAGCGACATTGCCTCCAAATTCACCGACAACTGGTCGAACATCTGGAGTGCTATGCAGGTCACCGGCATCAATGCCGCGTACGGCCTCCTGTTCGGCGCACTCTCGGGTGTCGCGCTGTCGTTCTTGCTCAGCCGCTGGAAGCTGCTCGACGAGTTGGTCACCCCGATCTCGATCGCGATCAACTCGATTCCGGCGTTCGTGCTGGTGCCGGTGTTCAACAACATGTTCGGCACCACGAGCGTCGTTCCGCGCCGCCTGATGGTCACCATCGTGGTTTTCTTCGTCGTGCTGGTGAACGTGTCGAAGGGCCTGCGTCAGGTACAGCCCGTGCATGCAGAGCTGATGCGCAGCTATGCCGCCAGCGGCTGGACGGTGCTGCGCAAGGTGCGTGTTCCCAACGCGATTCCATATCTGTTCACCGCGTTGCGCATTTCCGCTCCGCTCGCCGTGATCTACGCCTACGTCGCCGAGTACGTCGGCGGCGCGCAGACCGGCCTCGGCAGCCGCATCACGTCCAACATCGCCAACTCGAAGAACGCGGCCGCGTGGGCCTACGTGTTCGGGGCGTGCCTGCTCGGTCTCACGTTCTACCTGGTCGCGACTCTTCTCGAGTCGCTCGCCACGCCTGGTGGCACCACACAACGCAATCGGGACGGCAACTAGCCGTTCCGCCGCACACAGCCTGCCGGATGGGTGTCCGGTTGGGGGAGGGAAACACACATGAGGAAGACACGGATCAAGGGCATCGCCGCCGTTCTCGTCGCTGTGTCGCTGTTCGCTGCCTGCAGCGACGACGACAAGAAGAGCGAGTCGGGCTCGGGCGACACCACGGCCGCCGGCGACTGCGAGGACGTCACCCCGGTCAAGCTGCAGTTGCAGTGGGTGACGCAGGCTCAGTTCGCCGGCTACTACGCCGCCGTCGACAAGGGCTTCTATGCGGCCCAGTGCCTCGACGTCACCATCCTGGAAGGTGCGGTCGACATTGTGCCGCAGACGGTGCTCGCCAACGGTGAGGCCGACTTCGCCATCGCGTGGGTGCCCAAGGCGCTCGCCAGCCGCGAAGCCGGTGCCAACATCGTCGACATCGCCCAGGTGTTCCAGCGTTCGGGCACCCTGCAGGTCAGCTTCGCCGACTCGGGCATCACCAGCCCGGCCGACTACGCCGGCAAGAAGATCGGCAACTGGGGCTACGGCAACGAGTTCGAAGTGTTCGCCGCGATGACCAAGGCCGGTATCGACCCGGCCGACGTCACCAACGTGGCGCAGCAGTTCGACATGCTCGGCCTGCTGGCCGGTGACATCGACGCCGCCGAGGCGATGACCTACAACGAGTACGCACAGGTCCTCGAGGCGAAGAACCCCGCCACCGGCGAGCTGTACCAGCCGTCCGACTTCAACGTCATCTCCTACGAGGACGAGGGCGTCGGCATGCTGCAGGACGCGATCTGGGCCGACGGTTCCCGTCTGTCCGACGCGGCCTACAAGGACACCGCGATCAAGTTCGTCGCGGCGTCGCTGCAGGGCTGGGCGTACTGCCGTGACAACGTGGACGAGTGCGCCAACTTGGTCACCGCCAAGGGTTCGCAGCTCGGCCTCACCCACCAGACGTGGCAGATGAACGAGATCAACAAGCTCATCTGGCCCGCCGCCGACGGCGTGGGCTACATCCAGGCTGACGCCTGGGACCGCACCGCGCAGCTCGCCCAGGAGACCAAGAACCTGGAGGGCACCACGGTGCTGACCAAGGCCCCGGATGCCGAGGCCTACACCAACGACATCGTCACCGAGGCGTACAAGATCCTCGAGGCGCTGGGCGTTGACATCAACGGTTCGGGCTATGCCCCGATCGAAGTGACGCTCACCGAGGGTGGCGTCTGACCAACAGCTTCACGCTGACGCACAGGGGCGGGTCGTTCCGACGGCCCGCCCCTTGCGCGTGATCACCATGACGCACGGCTCACGCTTCGTGAAGGCGGCGCCCTGGATCTTCGTCGCGCTCTGGAGCACCGGGTTCGTCGTCGCTCGCTACGGCACCGACGACGCCGGTCCGTTCACCTTTCTCGCCATTCGCCTGGCAGTCGCCGCAGCGCTGCTGGCAGCCGTCGCGGCCGCCACCGGTGCGCCGCGGCCCACGCGCCGGCAGCTCTCCTGGGCCGGTGTCGCCGGCCTCGGCATTCACGCCGCCTACTTGGGCGGTGTCTTCGTCGCCATCTCCTGGGGAATGCCGTCGGGCGTCAGTGCGCTCATCGCCGGCTTGCACCCTGTGCTGACTTCTGCCGCCGGCCGGCTGGTGCTCGACGAACGTCTGCGTCCCCTGCAATGGCTGGGCGTCGCGTTGGGCTTCACCGGCGTCACGGCCGTGGTGGTCGACCACTTTCTCGGTGGCGCCGGCGACCTCACTGCCGGTGCACTGCTGGCATCCGCGATCAGCGTGTTGGGCATGAGCACCGGCACGCTGGTGCAGCGCCGTCGCGGCTCGTTCACACCGCTGCTGTGGGGGACGGCCGTGCAGTACTTCGCCGCGTCCGCCGTGTTGGCCGTCGCCGCCGCCGTGCACCAAGGCGAGGGCTTTCATGTCACCGCTCGCTCGCTGTTCGCTTTGGCGTGGGCGGTGGGCGTGCTGTCCATCGCCGCGGTGCTGATCATGCTGTGGCTGCTGCAGCGCGAGGCGGCGGCGCAGGTCAGCAGCCTCTTCTTCCTCACGCCGGCGCTCAGCACGCTGGAGGGCGCAGCCCTGTTCGGCGAGTCGCTGGGCCCCTGGGCGATCGTCGGTTTGGTGATCGCCGGTGTCGGTGTCTCGCTGACGGCGCGGTCCACCTTGTAACGTGACTTCCCGGCCGGGCAATGGGGCGCGGCCCTTTCACGGAGGTGGCCAATGACGGACACCCAAGACCGCCAGGACAAGCAGGCTGAGCAGCTGTCGCATGTCGTGGTGCGGTTCGCAGGTGACTCTGGCGACGGCATGCAGCTCACGGGTGATCGCTTCACCTCGGTGAGCGCCCTGTTCGGCAACGACCTGTCGACATTCCCCGACTACCCGGCCGAGATCCGCGCACCAGCGGGCACGGTCATGGGTGTCTCCAGCTTCCAGGTGCACATCTCGGACCACGACATCACCACCCCCGGCGATGCCCCGAACGTGCTGGTGGCGATGAACCCCGCGGCGCTGAAGGCCGACCTGCATCGCTTGGAGCAGGGTGGTCTGTTGATCATCAACAGCGACGCGTTCGAAGCCCGCGACCTGGAGAAGGCCGGCTACGACCACAACCCGATCGAGAACCCCGACGAGCTGTCCAGCTATCGCGTGGTGCTCGTCCCGATGACCTCGCTCACGCAGGCCGCCACCGAGCCGCTCGGTGTGAAGCCGCGCGACGCGGAGCGCTCGAAGAACTTCTTCGCCCTCGGCCTGGTGTCGTGGCTGTACTCGCGCCCCATCGAGCCCACCATCCAGTGGATCGAGGGCCGTTTCAAGGAGATGGTGAAAGAGTCCAACCTCGCCGCGTTGAAGGCGGGCTGGAACTTCGGTGAGACCAGCGAGCTCTTCGACCACCCCTACGAGGTCAAGCCCGCGCAGTTGCCGCCCGGCGAGTACACCAACATCACCGGCAACACTGCGCTGGCGTGGGGTCTGGTGGCCGCCGGCCAGCAGGCCAAGCTGCCCGTGTTCCTCGGCAGCTACCCCATCACCCCGGCCAGCGACATCCTCCACGAGCTCAGCAAACACAAGCACTTCGGTGTGCGCACGCTGCAGGCGGAGGACGAGATCGCCGCCGCCGGTATGGCCCTCGGCGCCTCGTTCGCCGGTCACCTCGGTGTCACCACCACGTCGGGCCCGGGTGTCGCGCTGAAGAGCGAGACCACCAGCCTGGCCGTGTCGCTGGAGTTGCCGTTCGTGCTGGTCGACGTGCAGCGCGGTGGCCCGTCCACCGGTATGCCCACCAAGACCGAGGCCGCCGACCTGAACATCGCGATGTTCGGCCGCCATGGTGAGGCCCCGCTGCCGATCGTGGCCGCGTACAGCCCGGCGAACTGCTTCGATGCCGCCATCGAGGCATGCCGCATCGCGCTGAAGTACCGCACTCCGGTCATCCTGCTCAGCGACGGCTACCTGGCCAACGGCTCCGAGCCGTGGCTGATCCCGAACCCCGACGACCTGCCCGACATCTCGGTGCCGTTCCAGACGGCGAAGAACCATGTCAACCCGGACGGCACCGAGGAGTACTGGCCGTTCCTGCGCGACGCCGAGACGCTCGCTCGTCCGTGGGCCATCCCCGGCACGCCGGGCCTCGCGCACCGCGTGGGCGGCATCGAGAAGGAGGATGGCCGAGGCGACATCAGCTACGTGCCGTCCAACCACTCGAAGATGGTGCACCTGCGTCAGGCCAAGATCGACGGCATCGCCAACGACATCCCGCTCGCCACCGTCACCGGCGACGCCGATGCCGATGTGGTGCTGCTCGGTTGGGGCAGCACGTGGGCCGCGATCGACGCCGCGGTGCAGCGCACACGCCGTGCGGGCACGAAGGTGGCGTGGATCCACCTCACGCACCTCAACCCGCTGCCGCCGAACCTCGGCGAGTTGCTGAAGAAGTACAAGCACGTGCTGGTGCCCGAGCTGAACATGGGTCAGCTGTGCCGCCTCATCCGTGCCGACTTCCTCATCGACGCCAAGCCCGTCACCAAGGTGCAGGGTCTGCCCTTCACCTCCGCCGAACTCGAGACCGCGATTCAGGAGGTCCTGAAGTGACCGACACCGCCGTGCAGATCACGACCAAGAAGGACTGGGTCAGCGACCAGGAAGTGCGCTGGTGCCCGGGCTGTGGCGACTACGGCATCATGCACGCCGTGCAGGCCCTCATGCCGGATCTCGGCATGTCGCCCGACAACACGGTGTTCATCAGCGGCATCGGCTGCTCCAGCCGGTTCCCGTACTACATGAACACCTACGGCATGCACAGCATCCACGGCCGTGCGCCTGCCGTTGCCACCGGTGTGGCCGTGGCTCGCCCCGACCTCGACGTCTGGGTGGTCACCGGTGACGGCGACGCGCTGTCGATCGGCGGCAACCACCTCATCCACGCGCTGCGGCGCAACGTGAACCTGACGATCCTGTTGTTCAACAACCGCATCTACGGTCTCACCAAGGGCCAGTACTCGCCCACCTCCGAGGAGGGCAAGGTCACCAAGAGCACCCCGTTCGGTTCCATCGACCACCCGTTCAACCCGCTGTCGGTGGCGCTCGGCGCGGAGGCGTCGTTCGTGGCTCGTACGCACGACCTCGACCGCAAGCACATGATGGCGACGTTCAAGGCCGCGCACGCTCACAAGGGTGCGTCGTTCGTGGAGATCTACCAGAACTGCAACGTGTTCAACGACGCTGCGTTCGATGGTGTCACGGGCAAGTACGCCCGCGAGGAGATGATGATCGACCTCGTGCACGGCCAGCCGATCCGCTTCGGTAAGGACGGCGCGAAGGGCGTGGTCATGGGCAGCGACGGCCAGTTGCGCATCGTCGACGTGGCCGAGGTGGGCGAGAGTGCCCTGCTGGTCCACGACGCCAAGCGCCACGATCCGGGCCTGGCGTTCGCGCTCGCTCGTCTGTCGCACGACGACCACTCGCCCACGCCGTTCGGCATCTTCCGCGATGTCGAGCGTGGCGATTACGGCACGCTCGTCGCCGATCAGGTGCTGCAGGCTTCGCAGAAGAAGGGCCCCGGCGACCTGTCGGCCCTGCTGCGCAGCAACGGCACCTGGCGCGTCGGCTGACGCTCAACCTTTGCTGATGGCCGCGCCGGCACCGATGTCGGCGCGGTCACCAGCTGCGCGCCCGGCGTACCAGCCGCGGGCGTCGTAGCTGCGGGCCTTGCCGTGCACGATGTTGGGGAAGGCCTCGTCGAACACCTCCTGCACCGCTGCCGCGCGTGAGGACAACACCGGCAGCAGTTGGTCGCCGTATTGCTGCTGGGCATCGGCCCGGGCGTGTTGGCGCGTCTGCTCGAGCCGCTCGGCCACGCGGTCAGCGAACGCCACCATGAACGCGCGCTTGAAGGCCGGGCTGCGCAGCCGACGGTCGTGCGCCGTGGCCTCGGCCGATGCGTGGGTGGCCTGCACCAGCAAGGAGGTGAACAGCATGTCGGTGAGCTGCACGTCCACCGGGAAGCCCACCAGCGTGGTGAACCCGGCCTGCGGCGACCACACGCACTTCACCGAGTTGACCTCCGAGATGGCGCCCAGCAGCATCGCCTTCTCGTCCGCGTACGGGTCGTCGATGTGCACGCGGCGGATGATGACCCCGCGGCGCAGCCCACCGTCCACCACCGTGGCGGCGGACAGCATGGCCGCGTCGATGGAGTGGCGCGTCATCAGCTCTTGCGCCTTCGATGTGAACGAGTCGGCCTCTTCCTCGAAGTCGGTGGACTCGGCCTTGGCCAACAAGGCGCGCACCCGGTTGAGCATTTTCGGATCCACCTCGCCGGCGGCAACCGTGGGTGCAGTGGTGACGCCCTTGTTGCTGGCCGGCCACTTCGACGGGGGCGGCCCCAACAGGGGCAGGCGCCCCAGGGTCAGCAGGAACCGCAGCACCTCGAACGCGGTGGGCAGGGCGTCGTCGGGGTGTTGCCGCTCCTGCCGGGCCCAGGTGGGCACGGGGTCGGCGGCGCCGCCCGTGATGGTGCCGCGGCTGCGGTGGAACACGCCCAGGTCGTGCAATTGGTCGAGCCAGTCGGCCGGGGCGCGATCGACGGCCTGGCGCCGGCGGGCGTGCACGGCCAAGCAGGCGACGACGAGGCAGGAGGTGCGCTGGCTGAACTGGCGTTTGGTGGCGTGCACGAGGTCGGCCGGGTACCAGCCGGCCTCGAGCAGCTGATCGACTCGATCGAGCAATGCGGTGTTGATGTCGGTACCCATCGCGGCAGTTTGGCAAGCGGGTGCGCGACGGAACCGGTTGCTCAGCCGGTGTAGTGCTGGTCGGCCACCGTGAGCACGTCGTCGAGGATGGCCAGACCCTCTTCCACCACGTCGGCCGGGGTGTTGCACGGCGGCACCACGTGGACGCGGTTGAAGTGGGTGAATGGCCACAGGCCCTTCGCCTTGCACGCGGCGGCGATGTCGAGCATCGGCTTGGCATCGGCACCGACGGCGTTGTACGGCACCAGCGGCTCGCGGGTGGTGCGGTTCTTCACCAGCTCGATCGCCCAGAACGTGCCCAGGCCGCGGACGTCACCGACGCTGGGGTGGTTGGCCTTCAGCTTCTCCAGGCCGGGTCCGATGATGTCGGCGCCCAGCGAACGCGAGTGCTCGACGATGCCCTCTTCCTTGAAGATGTTGATGCTGGCCACCGCGCTGGCGCAGGCGAGCGGGTGACCGGAGTAGGTGAGGCCGCCGGGGAAGGCACGGTCCTTGAAGCTGTCGGCGATGCGCCGGCTGATGACCACGCCGCCGAGCGGCAGGTACCCGGAGTTGACGCCCTTGGCGAAGCACACCAGGTCGGGCTGCACACCCCACTTCTGGAACGCGAACCACTCGCCGCAGCGGGCGAAGCCGGACATGACCTCGTCGCAGATCAGCACGATGCCGTGACGGTCGCACCGGTCGCGCAGACCCTGCAGGTAGCCGTCCGGCGGCACGAGGATGCCGTTGGTGCCCACGACGGTCTCGACGATGATCGCCGCCACCGTGTGCGCGCCTTCCACCATCAGCACGTCGTCGAGGTGCTGCAAGGCCCGCTCGCACTCCTGCGCCTCGCTGGTGCTGTGGAATGCCGAACGGTAGGGGTACGGGCCCCAGAACTTCACCACGCCGGGCATGCCCGGCTCGCTGGGCCAGCGGCGCGGGTCGCCGGTGAGCGTGATAGCCCCGTTGGTGGCGCCGTGGTAGCTGCGGTAGTGGTTCAGCACCTTGTTGCGCCCGGTGTGCAGGCGGGCCATGCGCACCGCGTTCTCGGTGGCCTCGGCGCCGCCGTTGGTGAAGAACACCATGTCCAGGTCGCAGCGGTCCATGCCCTGGCCGGCGGCCTCCACGATCAGCCGAGCAGCCTCGCTGCGGGCGTCGTTGGCGTGGAACGGGGCGACGGTGCACAGCTTGTCCGCGTACTCCCTGATCGCCTCCACCAGCTTGGGGTGCTGGTGGCCGATGTTGACGTTCACCAGCTGGCTGGAGAAGTCGAGGTACTTGGTGCCGTCCTCGGTCCAGAAGTGGCTGCCCTCCGCGCGAGTGACCACCACCGGGTTCAGTGCGCCTTGTGCGCTCCATGAGTGGAACACGTGTGCACGATCGTTGGCGAAGGCGTCGGCAGGGTGAGTTTCGAGTGCGGCCATGCAGGCATCGTAGTTGTCACATCCGGTGGCGTACAGAGTGCACTTTGTTCCTGCACAAAGTGTCGCTCTGGGGCGGCGGCTATGTTCTGCCGCATGGGTGAGATGGTCACGTTCAAGAGCAATGGTCACACGTGTGACGGCTACATCGCCGGCTCCGGCCCCGGTGTGCTCGTCATCCAGGAGTGGTGGGGGTTGGTGCCGCACATCAAGGACGTCGTCGACCGCTTCGCGGCGGCCGGCTTCACCGCGCTGGCACCCGATCTGTACCACGGCCAGGCGTCCACCGAGCCGGACGGCGCGGGCAAGCTGATGATGGCGATGAACCTCGACACAGCGGGCAAGGACTTGTCCGGCGCGATCGACCTGTTGGTCGAGCGGTCGGGGAGGGCCAAGGTCGGCGTCGTCGGCTACTGCATGGGTGGCGGCCTGACGTTGGTGGTGGCCTGCCAGCGACCCGATGCCGTCGCCGCCGCGGCGCCCTA
>CAZREK010000019.1:0-15836 GCA_964598965.1 uncultured Bifidobacterium sp.
GCACGGTTTGTCGATCTCTCCGGACATCGACACGATCACCTATACCTTGGCCTGGGCGATCGACCAGGAGCGCGGGTGGGGCCTGGCCGACGAGAGCTGGCGGGTGATGGAGGCTCTCGGACGCTACGCATCCGTGCGGCCACAGGGGTCCGGTGCGGCGGCCACCTGGTTCAACCTGGGCGACCGCGACTTGGCGACTCACTTCTACCGCACGGCCCGCCTCGCAGAGGGGGCCACGTTGTCCGAGGTGACGGCCGAGATCTGCCGTGCCTGGGGCGTGCACCAGCGGCTGCTGCCAATGTCGGACGACCGGGTCGCCACGATGGTGACACTGGCCGACGAGGGCGTCGAGGTGTCCTTCCAGGAGTACTTCGTCCAACGCCGTCACTCGGTGCCGGTGACCGCCGTCCGCTTCGACGGTGTTGCTGCCGCTCGCCCCGCGGCGAGCGCGTTGGCGGCCCTCCGCGACGCGGAGATCGTGGCCATCGCCCCGTCCAATCCGCTGGTCTCGATCGGGCCGATCCGAGCGCTGGCGGGGGTGGATGACGTTCTCGCGGCGCGCCGCGAGTCCGTGGTGGCGGTGTCCCCGATCGTCGGCGGCGCAGCGCTGAAGGGCCCTGCCGACCGGATGTTGGCCGAACTCGGGCACGAGCCGTCGGTCGTCGGGGTTGCCCGTCTCTACGCGCCGGTTGCCGGGACGCTGGTGATCGACCCTGTGGACGAACAGCACGCGGCACAGATCCGCTCACTGGGCATGCGTGTCGTCGTCACCGACAGCGTCATGCGCACTCCTGCGATCGCGCACTCGCTGGCTTCGACCGTGCTGTCGTCCGTGCGCCTGCCCTGAGGCTGCCCGTGGGGGCGAGCGGTCAGCTCTCGAACGGCATGTCGATGATGGCGTCCATCATCGAGCCGTGGTCGGGCTGGACGCCCTTGCCCAGCTGGTAGCGCAGCGCGATCGCGAACGCCACCAGCGCTGCCGCCGACGAGCTGACCAGGCCGAACTCGATGCGGCGGAACAGACCGTCGGCGCTGAGCCAGGTGACGAGCGCGAAGGTGAGCATGCCGACGCCCCAGCCGATGCCCACCAGCGCGTGACCGCGCAGGGCGATGACGGCTTGGGCCAACGACAGGGCCAGCATGTACAGCGCGCTGCTGAGCGCCAGCATGGCCAGCGTGCGGCCGTGCAGCTCGGCGTCGTACATGTGGCGGATGACGAACGGACCGAGCAGGAACGCGCCCAGGGTGCCCGTGACGCCGACGACGATCACCAGCATCAGCAGCTTGCGGAACCCGCGGCGGAATTCGTCGAGCTGGTTACGAGCGGCGAGGCGGGCCAGGCGCGGCAGCAGCGCGGCTTGGACGGCCTGGAAGAGGAACAGCGGAATGCGGGACAGCAGCACGCCGTAGCCGAACTGAGTGACGAGTTCTTTCTCGTGCGGCTCTTTCAGCAGGTTCGCGGCCACCGGGCCGGCGTTGACCAGGCCAGCGGCGAACACCGAACCGAGCAGCAGCCACCCGAGGTTGGGGGTGACTTCGCTCCACGTGGCGTCGGGCCCCTCCTCGGTGCGCAGCTGGCCCCAGGCGGCCACCAGGCCGAAGCCGACCAACGGTGCCAGGGCGACGGCCATGCCGTACGGGCCCGCGGTCTTGATGCCGATGGCGGCGAGCACGATGCACAGGACGACGCGGACGACGCCGTCCGAGCCCATCACGATGGCGTAGGACTTGAACCGCCCGCTGCCGCTGGAGATGCCGCGGGCGAGGTGGACGGGGGCGTAGCTGGCGAAGGCGACGACGAGCGCGACGAGCATCACCCAGTCGCCGTCGAAGTACGAGTCGGTGATCACCGGGCTGGCCGCGACGATCACCAGCGCGACGAGCGCTGCCAGCCCGAGACCGAGGCGGGCGATCTTGTGCACCACCGGACGCGGGCCCTGGCCGAGCGCGCGGCGGTGCGACAGCACTCGGCCCAATTCCTGCTCGAGCGGGAGGAAGAAACCAGGAGCGAGGGCGAAAGTGGCGAACCACAAGGACAGCACCGGGCTGAAGTGCTCTTCGCCGCCAAGGGCGTCTTTGCCGACCTTGAGGAAGACGAAACTGGCGAGCCCGGACACCAAGAGACCGAGGCCCACCGGGATGGTTCCCTCGGGAAGCGGCGCCCGGGAAGAGGACTGTTCGTCGGAGGTTGCCACCAAGTGGACGAGGTTATCCGCCAGACTGGTGAAATGCGGCTGCGCCCCGACAACCCGCCTCAAGCAGGCTCGCCCGCGGGCCGATACCTCCATGTGCGCTCTTCCGTCGCTGCCGCGTGTGCCCTCGGCCTCGTTGCCGGGCTGATCACCGTCGGTCTTCGCGATCCCGAAGCGACGGCGACACCGGACACGCCGGCCGCCGCGACGGACACGGTGACGCTCGACGGGCACGGCATCGGCCATGGCATCGGGCTCTCGCAGTGGGGTGCGTACGGGTATGCGGTCGACCTCGGCTGGACGTCAGCGCAGATTCTCGACCAGTACTACGGCGGCTCGGTCGCCGGCACCATTCCTACGGATTCGGCCATCACCGTGCGCCTGCTGGCGCTCGACAACCGCACCACCACGATCGTCAGCCCCAGTGGTGGGCTGGTGGTCGACGGCCTGCGCGGCGGGCCCTACAAGTCGGTGTCCATCCGCTGGACCGGCGCTTCCTACCTCATCAAGGCCCGCACCGATCGTGAGGATTGCACGGTCGGAGAGGCTGCGTGGCGGACGCCCGGTCGCCTGAAGAACCAGGTCGTGGTGCGCACCCGAGCGGACTCGCTGGCGACCACGAACTACGGCGATCTGGCCGGTGTGTGCCAGCCGGACGGGTCGGTGCGTTCCTATCGCGGAACGATCCTGGTCACGCAGAAGGGCACCCGCACCGTCAACACGGTGCCGATGGAGCACTACCTGCGCTCCGTGATCGCCAAAGAGATGTCGGCGGGATGGGCCAACGCCGGTGGCGGCCGCGGCGCACAGGCGTTGCAGGCGCAGGCAGTCGCCGCCCGCAGCTACGCCTTCGCGGAGAACCGCTACGCGCCTTACGCCAAGACGTGCGACACACCCAGTTGCCAGGTGTACGCCGGCGCCGCCATCCGGCCCGCGCTCGGTAAGGCATTCCAACGCGTGGAGTACCCCGCCACCGACGCGGCAGTGGCCGCCACGGCGGGCGTGGTCCGGCGCATGGGGTCGGTCGACGGCCCAGTCGCGTATGCGATGTTCGCGGCGTCGTCCGGCGGGTACACCCAGCGGGGCAACGGAGCGCTGACGGCCTTCACCCCGGCGTTCGACGACGGTGACGACACTCCGGGCAACCCGTACCACAACTGGTCGGTCACTCTCACCGGGGCGCAGATCAGCGCTGCCTATCCGGCGATCGGCACCTTCACCGGCCTCAACGTGCTCACCCGCAACGGTCTCGGCGACTGGGGCGGCCGCGTGCTGACCATGACCGTGCAGGGTTCCACCGGCTCGGTCACCATCAGCGGTGAAGCCTTCCGGTCGCGCTTCGGTCTCAAGTCCAACTGGTTCAACGTCCGTGGCTCGATCCCGCCCGACCCGTGCGTCGGACGCGGCGCACCCGCGGTCGGTACAGCCCCCACACCGACGGCTGCCGCCTTCACAGCAGTCGATCCGGTGACCGTGGTCGACACGCAGACGGGTACCGGCACGCAGCAACTGGCCCTGGCGGCCGGGTGCACCTTGGTGGTCGACCCGGGCCTCCCGGATGGCGCCACGGCTGCCCTCGTGGGAATCACCGCGGTGTCGCCCACCTCCGACGGTGCGCTCACTGCCTATCCGTGCGCCACCGAGCGACCGGGGACGGTCTCCGTGCAAGCGATGGCCGGACGGTCGGTCAGCGCCACCTCGCCGGTGACGCTCGGCGTCGACGGAACCTTCTGCATCTACACCACGGTCACCGCGCATGTCAGCGTGAACCTGTATGGCTACTACGCACCTGGCACGGGCGACCTGTTCCAGACGATGGCTGCCGGTCGCTTGTACGACTCGCGCGCGGGCGCTGTCCTGGCCGCAGGGTCGATCGTGCACGTGCAGGTCACCGGCAAGTTCGCCACTCCGGTCGATGCCACCGCAGCGGCGATGACGGTGCACGCGTTCACCACCGGTACCGCCGGCACCGTCACCGTGTGGCCGTGCGCGGCCAGCGCACCGACGGTCGGTTCGCTGGTTGCCACCGATTCGGTCGGCGTCACCAACCACGTGGTCAGCCGCCTCAGCGCCACCGGCGACATCTGCGTGCAGGTGTCCGCGCCGATGCACATCGTCGTCGACCTCAGCGGTTGGTACGGCCCGCAGGCCACCGCCGCCTACACCGCGCTTGCACCCACCCGTGTGGTCGACAGCAAGACGGGCGTCGGCCTCAGCGGGCCGTCAGCTGCTGGCGCCAACCGTTCGTTCGTCGTCGCCGGCACGGGCGGGCTGCCCGCTGCCGGTGCGCTGAAGGGCGTGACGGCGATGGTCGGGGCGCTCACGCCCGCAGCCAGTGGCTACCTCACCGTTCATCCGTGTCTGCCGGCAGTGCCCGACTTGTCGATGGTGCGGTTCCGCGCTCCGTCCGCCGCCACCACCGCAGTGATTGCGCCTGCCGACGCGTCCGGCCAATGGTGCATCGCCAGCAACAAGGCCACGGACCTTACGGTCGACGTGGTGGGCTACTTCGCCTGACCCGACCCGGAGTTGCCGATCACCCGCGAGATCGTGGCGGTGACCTCGCGGCGGCGCACTTGCGCCTGCTGCACGCCGAGGACGCCGAAGCCGATGGCGACGTAGCCCACGTCGCGCGCCAGACGAGCGACGCGCTGAGGTGTCACGGCGGTGAGATCCAGCCCTGACAGATCGAAAGCAGGCAGCGGGAGACGAGGCATCGAGCGCACGTTAGCGCCGCGAGGGGCGGTGAACGCTGCGGCGTGACGTTCGCCAAGGTGACCGGTCGGGCACGGCGGCCCCCGCTAGCCTCGCCTGATCGTGGAAGCTGCCGGAACACTCGCTCCGCCCGTCGTGGCCGTGATGGTGGTGCACGAACCAGGCGCCTGGTTCGACGAAGTGCTGCGCTCGCTGGCGGCGCAGGACTACACCAACATGCGGTGCCTGTTCCTCGTGGCCGGCGATCACCAAGACCTCCCCGCTCGGATTCGACATCTGGTGCCGAACGCGTTCGTTCGCGCCGTGTCGGGGAACCGCGGCTTCGGCCCCGCCTGCAACGAGGTGCTGCGCCTGGTGGAGGGCGACAACGGCTTCTTCTGCTTCCTGCACGACGACGTTGCACTCGATCCGTCCGCAGTGCGCCTGCTGGTGGAGGAGCTCTACCGGTCGAACGCCGGCATCGTCGGTCCGAAGCTGGTCAGCTGGACTCGGCCCGACGTGCTGCGCCACGTGGGGTACGACGTGGACCGCTTCGGCGAGGTCGACCCGATCATCGAACCCAACGAGCTGGACCAGGAACAGCACGACGCGGTCCGCGACATCTTCGCGGTCTCGTCCGCCTGTCTGCTGGTACGCGCCGACCTGTTCCGCACGCTCGGCGGCTTCGACGCCTCCATCGAGTACTACGGCGACGACCTCGATCTGTGCTGGCGAGCGCACCTCACGGGTGCACGCGTCGTGATCGTGCCCGCCGCCCGCGCGCGGCACCGCGGCCGCCTGCGCGAACGACGCCCGGACCTACCGCACGACGCGCTGATGGAGCGCAACCGCATGCGGGCGGTGGTGACGCTCACCGGCGGCCGCCGCCTGCCCTTGGTGGGCATCCAGCTGTTCTTCATCACGCTCGCCGAGGTGGCGGCGATGGCGCTGCTCGGCCGGTTCCGGCGGGCGCTGGCGTCGCTGACCTCGTTGCTCGGCATGCTGCCTCGTACCCCCGCGTACATGGCCCGTCGGCGGGGCCTGTCGCGGTTCCGCAAGGTTCCCGACGCAGAGGTTGCCGGCCTGCAGTTGCGCGGCAGCGCGCGCCTGCGCAGCTACCTGAGGTCTCGCGAGGTCAAGCAGGTCGACGGCGACAGCACCACCGAGCGCCGGTGGCGACAGACGGCGGGTTCGGCCCCGGCCTTCGCCTGGATCAGCGTGCTGCTGCTCGCGCTCATCGGTAGCCGCCACTTGTTGCAGGACGGCGTGCCCGCGTTCGGCGAGTTCCTCGCGTTTCCGTCCAGCCCGGCCGGAATGGCCGGGGACTACCTGTCCGGCTGGTGGGGGCATGGCCTCGGCAGCGCGTCGGCGGTGCCCACCGGCGTCGGCCTGCTCAGCATCGCCAGCGTCGTCACGTTGTTCCACATGGGGTTGCTGCACACGCTCGCAATTGTCGGGATGCTGTTCGGCGGCTACTTCGGCATCTGGCGTCTCGCGTCGATCTACCCCACGCCGCGGGCTCGCATTGCCGCGCTGGTCGTCTACGCCGCGCTGCCGTTGCCCACGCAACTGCTCTCGGGCGGGCACTGGACCGCGCTGGCCTGCTACGCCGCCGGCCCGTGGGGTCTGCACCTGCTGCGCCGTTTCGCCGGTATCGAGTCCTCCGGCAGCCGGCAGGACACGGAGGTCGAGCACTACGTCCACGTCGATGTGCAACGCCGCGTCCGACGTGGGGCGCAGTTGGCCTTGCTGGCGGCGGTGTCGTTCGCCTTTGCGCCCGCCTTTGCCGTGCTGTTGGTGGGGATGAGCGCGTTGATGGCGCTGGCGACGGTCGTGGTCGGTGGTCGGGTGCGGGTGGCCCTGACCTTGCTCGGCGGTGCCGTCGGCGCTGTCGCTGTCGGCTTCGTGATCAACCTTCCGTGGTCGCTGTCGCTGCTCGGTCACGACGGCTGGACCGCGATCGTGGGCGTGCCGGTGGCCAGCTCGCGATCGCTCGGCGTTCGCACGCTGGTGCGCTTCCTCGATGAAGGTGATGGGCCGGCGGTCGTGTCGCTGTTGTTGTTCCTGCCGGTCCTCGTGGCGCCGCTGGTCGCTCGTGCCTGGCGCTTCACGTGGGCGGTGCGCTCGTCGCTGCTGGTGTTCGGCTTCGGCGCTCTGGCGGTGCTGGCCGACCGGGCCGCGCTGCCGTTCCGCATGCCCGAGCCGGGTGTGCTGCTCGTGCCGGTGGCGATCGGGGTGGCGTTGGCGGCGGCGACGCTGGCGGCCGCCTTCCAGGACGACGTGCTGGGCGCCCACTTCGGCTGGCGGCAGCCGCTCGGCATCCTCACCGGTGCCGCAGTGGCGATCGGCGTCGTGCCCGGTGTCATCAACGTCGCCGATGGTGGGTGGGGCATGCCAAACCGCACCCTCGTGTCGGCGCTCGCAGAAATGCCGGAGAATCCGGAAGAAGGTGATTACCGGGTGCTGTGGATCGGCGATCCGCAGGCGATTCCCGTGGCGGCCTACACCTTCCAGCCGGGCATCGGCTTCGCCATCACCGACGACGGGCCGCTGACGATCGAGGGGCGTTGGGCAGGGCGCCCGACGTCGATCGAGAACGAGGTCGCGGCCGCGCTGCGAGAGATGTCGGCAGGTGCCACGCTGCGCGGCGGACGGTTGCTCGCGCCGTACGGCATCCGCTACGTGGTCGTGCCCGTCGCAGACGGGGCCAACGGCACCATCGACCACCCGCTGCCGATACCCGACGGCCTCATGGAAGTGCTCGACAACCAGCTCGATCTCGGGACGCGGTTGACCAACCCGCCGAACTACCGCGTGTTCGAGAACCAGGCGTACACCCCCACTCGGGCGCAGCTCACCCCGCAGGGTGCGGAGGCCAGCCAGCGTGCCGGTGGCTCCATCCTTGCCCAGGCCGACCTCAGCGGCTCCATCCCGTTCGGCACCGGCGCCCCCGATCGCGGCGACTTCACCGGGCCGATCAACGCGGGGACGCTCCACGTCGCCGTCCCCTACGACGAGAGCTGGACACTGACCGTCAACGGTCAGAAGGTTGCTCCGCGGCGCGCGTTTGGCTCCACGATGGCGTTCGACGTGACCGCGCCCGGCGAGGCGCGGCTGGCCTTCGACACCCCGACCACGCGCACGCTGGTCGTGGTGCTGCAGTTGTTGGCGTGGCTGACCCTCACGCTGTTGGCCAGCACCGTGCGCGTGCGTCTGCGGCGACGTACGGACCAGACCTCGCTGGACGAGACCGGCATGCTGGTGGACCTGCGCGCACCGCTGCCGGATGGCTACGACGGCGGAACGATCGACGCCACCCCGGTGGGTCTCGCCGGCGTGATGTCCGGTGCCGACATCCCCGACGTGTGGGAGGTCACCGCCCCCACACCACCACCCGCACAGAACTGGGCCGAATGGGGTGATGACTGATGGCCGGTCGCTTCCGAGTCAGTCGGCGCATGGTGGCGGTGCTGATCGCTGTCGTCGCACCCATCGGGCTGTTCGTCGCCGCGCTGAGGGTGAAGGGCGAGCCGCGCCCGGATGTGCTGTTCGCGGCCCCGCAGGTGGCGACGATGCCGCACGTTCCGCACGACGGTTTCGACAACTCCACGTGGTTCTGCCCGGGCGTGCCGACCGGCGGACGTGGCCTCGGTGGGCACGTCACGATCGCCAACCCGCTGGACACCTCGCTGACCGGCCACATCACCGTCTACACCGATGCCAAGGGCGTCGGGTCGGTCGAGCAGGCCTTCGAAGTGCAGCCTCGGTCGACGATGGAGATCGACCTGCGCGAGCTGCAGTCCAGCGGGCTGTACGCCTCGGCGATGGTCGAATTGGGCGGTGGTGGCGGCATTGTCGAGCAGACTGCGCTGCACTCGGACGGCGACACCACGACTCCGTGCAGCAACAGCACCTCGGACACCTGGTACTTCGCGGACAACTACACCCTTGGTGACAGCAAGGAAGACATCATCGTCACCAACCCGTTCCCGGACGACGCGATCCTCAGCTTCTCGTTCTCCAGCACCGACGCGACACGTACGCCCAATGCTCTGCAGGGCGTGCCGGTGGCGCCTCACTCCGTCCTGGTCGTCAGCCAGGATCTTCTCGCCAAGGACGAAGCGGTCTACTCGGTCACGGTGACGGCGTCGCGCGGCAAGGTCGTCGCTGCCCGAGCGCAGAACTACGCGGAGGAGCGGCGCGGTTTCTCGCTGTCGCTCGGTGCCCCTGCAGCCTCGACGGAGTGGTGGTTCACCGGTGGGTGGAAGGACGGCGCCAACTTCGAGCGCTTCAGCCTCTACAACCCGTCGGACGAGGACGCTCAGGTTCAGCCCGTCTTCCTCGGCGTGCAGGACGAGAACTACTCCAACGCCGCGGACCTGATCACCATCCCTGCCGGGCTGGTCGTGTCGTTCTCGCTGAACGACGTGCCGTCGTTGCCGACCGGTCGCCATGGGGTCAGCTTCACTTCGATGAACGGGATTCCCTTCGTGGTGGAGATGGCCGTCACCAAGAAGGAAGTCACGCGCTCGGTCACCACCGTGGTGCTGGGCGTGGAGCAGTCCTTCGTCACCCCGGGGTACTACCGCTGGAGCACCGCGGTCGGCCCGTCGACGGCGACGGAGGATGCGCTGGTGGTGATGAACCTGTCGTTCAACGACGCCACCGTGCAGATCAGCGCACTCGGCCCCGGTGGTGAGACCCCGATCGAAGGCCTGGAAGGCGTGTCGATCCCGGCCGGTGGGATCATCAGCATCTCCATCCCGGACGATGCGGGGGCACTCGGTCACCCGCTGGTGATTCTTGGGGACCAACCGCTGCTGGTGCAACGATTGCTGCCGCGCAACCACAACCTCGAAGGTCGCTCGGCATCGCTCGCCATGCCGGGCTGAAGCGGAGCTCGCGTCCACATGGTCCTGCAACTGTTGATCGCCGCTGGCGTCGTCGTCATCGCCGCCGTCGTCGGCGTCGTCCTGCGTCGTCGGCGAGCGGTGGAAGTGCCGACACAGCCTCGTCACGAGATCCCCAGCCAACTGGACCGGGCCGACTTCGCGCCGGACATGCCGTGGGTCGTCGCCGTGTTCTCCTCCGCCTCCTGCTCGACGTGCGCCGATGTGAAGCGCAAGGCCGCGGTGTTGGAGTCACCTCAGGTGGCGGTGGTGGACGTCGAGTTCACGGCGGCCGCCGAACTGCACCGCAAGTACGGGATCACCGCCGTCCCGATCGTGGCCATCGCCGGCCCTGACGGTGTGGTGCGCGCCGGGTTCGCCGGCCCTGTTTCGGCCACGGATTTGTGGGCGGCAGTGGCCGAGGCACGTTCACCTGGCAGCAGCCCCGAGCCGGAACTGGGTCGCGACGCCTGAGCGGCGTCGTGGCGTGCTGCGGGGTCAGTCGACCGAGGCGGGGGCTTCCGCGGGGCGGTCGCCGAGGCTTTCGTGCACCAGGCGGGCGACGTCGGCGCCGTCCATGGTCTCCTTCTCCAGCAGTGTCTCGGACACGCTGTCGAGCGCCAGGCGGTACTTGCCGAGCAGGTCGTGTGCCCGCTGCTCTTGCGCTTGCAGGATGCGGGAGATCTCGTCGTCGATCGTGCGTGCCGTGGTGTCGCTGTACTCGCGACCCTGGGTCATGAGGTCTTCGCCGAGGAACACCTGCTGGTGACCGGTCCAGGCCATCGGCCCGATGGCGTCGCTCATACCCCACTCGCGCACCATGCGACGAGCGATGCTGGTGGCCTGCTCGAGGTCGTTGGCCGCGCCGGAGTTGAGGTGACCGAAGACGATCTTCTCCGCGACGCGGCCGCCCATCGCCCGGCAGATGATGTCCTCGAAGTACTCCTTGCTGTACGTATGGCGCTCTTCGGGGAGGCTCCAGGTGACACCCAGGGCCATGCCGCGGGGGAGGATGGTGACCTTGTGCAGCGGGTCCGCGTTGGGCAGCACCACCGTGAGGATGGCGTGGCCGGCTTCGTGCACAGCGGTGGCTCGCTTCTCCTCGGCGCTGAGCACCAGGCTTTCGCGGCGAGCGCCCATCACCACGCGGTCGCGGGCGTTCTCGAAGTCGATGCGCTCGACCTGCTTGCTGCCACGGCGCACGGCGAACAGCGCAGCTTCGTTGACCACGTTGGCGAGGTCGGCGCCGCTCATACCGGGCGTGGCCTTGGCCATGGTCTCGAGGTCGACGTCGGGGCCCATCCGCTTGTCACGGCTGTGCACCTTCAGGATCGCCTCGCGTTCGCTGGCCTCGGGCAGCGGGACCACGATCTGGCGGTCGAAGCGGCCGGGCCGCAGCAGCGCCGCGTCGAGGATGTCGGGGCGGTTGGTGGCGGCCAGCACGACGATACCCTCTGTGGTCTCGAAGCCGTCCATCTCCGACAGCATCTGGTTGAGGGTCTGCTCGCGCTCGTCGTGCCCACCGCCGAGGCCGGCGCCGCGCTTGCGGCCGATCGAGTCGATCTCGTCGACGAAGATGATTGCCCGGCCCAGCTTGCGGGCTTGGGCGAACAGGTCGCGAACACGGCTGGCGCCGACACCCACGAACATTTCCATGAAGTCGCTGCCGGTGACGCTGAGGAAGCCCACGCCGGCCTCGCCCGCAACTGCACGGGCGAACAGGGTCTTGCCGGTGCCAGGAGGGCCGACCAGCAGGATGCCCTTGGGCACGCGGGCGCCGATCTCGCGGAAGCGTTCGGGCATGCGCAGGAAGTCGACGACCTCGGTGATCTCCTGCTTCACACCGTCGTACCCGGCGATGTCGGCGAACGTGGTGGATGGCTTGTCGGCGCTGTAGGCCTTGGCGCGGCTGCGGCCGATGGACATGACGTTGCCCATCTGGCCCTGCGCGCGACGGTTCATCCACACGAGGAAGCCGATGATCAGCACGAACGGCAGCAGCAGGCTGACCCAGCTGAGCAGCCAGTTGCTGTCGGGTGCCTTGGTCTCCCAGTCGACGTTGTGCTCGGTGAGCAGCGCCTTCTCGGCCTCGTCGGGGAAGCTGTCGCGGACCGTGGTGTGGAACTTGGTGCCGTCGATCAGTTCGCCCGAGATCGAGTTGCTGTCGTTGGTGAGGCTGAACTCCTTCACCTGGTCGGACTGCACCGCGGTGATGAACTCGGTGTACGTGAGCTTGTCGCCGTCGTCGGTGGGCCACACCTGGTTGAACACGATCAAACCGATCAGCACTGCGAGAATGACGGGCAACGCCCAGCGCGGCCACGCCTGACGGCGGCCACCGGCAGGAGGCTGCCCTCCCGGTTGCTGACCACGCCCGGGCGGCGGAGGCGGCGGCGGCGGGGGGAGATTGCTCATGCGCCAATGCTACGGGTGTTCGGCAACCCTCACTCGTCAGGCGACATGCAGGGATGACTCACGCGTCGCGCGAGTGTTCGGCAGTATCCACCACTTTCCGCGCGAGAACGTTTACTGTTCTCATCCATGAGCAGGCAGTGTTCACGGACAGGGTGTGCCGAGCTGGCAGTCGTCACCCTCTCGTACCAGTACGCGCGCTCCATCGTGTGGCTGGACGATCTGTACGACGAGCGTGACCCGCACGCGTACGACCTGTGCCAGCGTCACACGGTCCGGCTCTCGGTGCCCAATGGGTGGCGCCTCGAGGACCGCCGCACCAGCCGCCAGCTGGTGTACAGCGGCGCTGCTCGCCTCGTCGGCTGACCACTCTTCTCGACGCTCGGCGTCGTCGCCGCCGGTGACAGTAGGCTCGTCCGCCGTGCCCTCTTCGACCACCGCGGCTCCGGTCAGCACAGCTCCGATTCCGATCCGCGATGCGGTGTTGGCCTGGATCGCCGGCTGGTTCGGCGGTTCGCTGCTGTCGACCGTGGTGTTCCAGGCGAGCGGTGCGAAATCCATCGCCGAGACGCCCGCCGGTTGGATCCTTGCTGCGCAGGTTGCGCTGTGGCTGCCGATGGTCGCGGCCACGTGGTACGTCGGGTCGCGCCACGGGCGCGGCGACCTGCGGCGTGACTACGCACTGACCGTCCGGCCGATCGATCTCGTCGGCATCCCGCTCGGTGCCGCCGTGCAGTTGCTGGTGTTGCCGTTGGTGTACTGGCCGCTCGGGCACGCGTGGCCCGACACGTTCGGCCGCTCGCACTTGGAGAAGCCGGCTCGCGACCTGTGGAACGCAGGCCACGGCGTGGGTGTGGCGATCATCGTGTTGGTCGTGGTCGTCGGGGCGCCGCTGGTGGAGGAGCTCGTCTACCGAGGTCTGTTGCACGGCACGTTCACCCGCTGCAGCGGCCGCGTGACGGGCACCCTCCTGGTGGCCGTCTGGTTCGCCACCATCCACTTCCAGCCGGTCCAGTTCCCCGGGCTGCTGGTGATCGGCCTCGTGCTCGGCATCGGCGCGTCACGAACCGGCCGGCTCGGCCTGCCGATCCTGACGCACCTCGCATTCAACGCCACCGGTTTGGTGATGGTGGCTTGGGTGCATTCGTGACGCCCGGCGCGGGCGACTACATGGAAAGATTCCCGGCGGCATGAGCGACGACATCGACGACGAACCCACTCTCGCGGCGGCTGCTCCCGCTGACGACTCCATCGGTGCGCGCATCTGGCGCCGCATCTGGCGCCGCCCTTCGAACTGGATCAACAGCCCGTGGCCCGCCGAGCGCATCGTGCAGTACGCCACGGCGCTGGCGTTGGTGGGTGGCAGCACCATCGCGGTGCTGCAAGTGGTGCACTTCGACCTGGTGTTCACCAACACCACCCCAACGGGTGGCGACATGGGGGCGCACGTGTTCGCTCCCGCGTACCTGCGCGATCACCTGTTGCCCAACGGGCAGCTGTCGGGCTGGACCAACGCCTGGTACAACGGCTTCCCGCTCTACCGCTTCTACATGGTCATCCCCGCGCTGATGATCGTGGCGCTCAACGTCATCTTCCCGTACGGCGTGGCGTTCAAGATCGTCGCCTGCCTGGGCCTGGTCAGCTTGCCGTTCTGCTGCTGGGCGTTCGGCCGGTTGGCTCGCTTCCGCTATCCCATCCCGGAGCTGATGGCGCTGGCGGCGATCATGTTCCTGTTCGACGAGAGCTTCAGCATCTACGGCGGCAACGTGAAGAGCACGATGGCCGGCGAGTTCTCGTTCTCGATCGCCTTGTCGCTGGCCGTTCTCGGCCTCGGCCTGTTCGCCCGCGGGTTGGAGACCGGCAAGTTCCGCAACTGGACCGCGATCGTGCTGGCGCTGGCCATGCTCAGTCACGGCATCGTCGCCATCTTCGTCGTGCTGGCTGCGTTGTTGATGTGGCTGGTGTGGATGGACAAGACCCGGTTCATCTACGGCCTCACGATGGGCCTCACCGCGGTGCTGCTGTCCGCGTTCTGGATCTTCCCGTTCGTCGCCAACCACCAGTACATGACCGACATGAAGTATGGGTGGCGCCCGGACGGCCCCACCGACAGCTTCTGGAAGATGTTCTTCCCCTGGCCCACGGTGCTCGACTTCGTGATCTCTGGGCTCGCGCTGGTTGGCTTCGTCAGCTCCGTGGTGAAGCGCAACCTCAACGGCGCATGGCTGGGCATCACCTGTTTCGCGCTGATGGCCGCCACCTATGTCGCCCGCGACAGCTTGCCGGTCATCGGGTTGTTGTGGAACCCGCGCATCCTGCCCTTCCTGTACCTCATGCGCCTGCTGCTGGCGATGGTCGGTGTCGTCGACATCGTCCACTTCATCGTCAAGGGCTGGCGCATGGCCGAGCCCACCGCAAAGCAGCTGGCCTACAGCGGTCTGGCAGCCGCCATCCTCGTGGGGTCCGTCGTCACCGTCGGCGAACTGATGCTGTACCGCGAGATGCCGTCGCTCTCGATCGGCGACCAGAAGGTGATCACCGCCGGCTACAAAACCAAGAACGGCCAGTCGGTGTACACATGGGGCATCGGCGACTGGGACGTGCTGACGCTGTCGCCGACGTCGAAGGACGCACAGGCCGACGGCTGGACCCGTTACAACTTCCTCGGTTACAACGGCCAGGGGCGCTCGTACTACGGCGAGTACCGCGACCTCGTCCTCACCATGGACGAGCTGGGCAAGAGCGACGACCCCGAGCTGGGCTGCGGGCAGGCGCTGTGGGAGAACAACGGCTCCACCGGCAAGTACGGCACCACGATGGCGCTGATGCTGCTGCCGCACTGGACGGACGGGTGCATCGGCAGTTCGGAGGGCCTGTTCTTCGAAGCGTCCGGTACCACGCCGTACCACTTCCTGGCCGCGGCGGCGATGAGCCAGAACAGCTCCAACCCCGTTCGCGAGTTGCGCTACGTGGACAACAACGCCGCGGTCGGCGTACCGATGCTGCAGAAGCTGGGCATGAAGTACGTGATGGTGTTCACCAAGGCCGCGAAGGACGAGGCCGATGCCCGTGACGACCTGAAGCTGCTGCGCCAGGTGGGCCCCTGGAACATCTACCGCGTGCTGGACAGCGAGGTCGTGGTGCCACTGACCGTGCAACCTGTGGTGGTGCACGGCCGCAGCGGTGACCAGCGTGAACGGCATCTGGAGCTGGGGACGTCCTGGTTCCAGAACACGGACGAGTGGGCCGCCATGCCGGCCGACGACGGTCCGAAGGAGTGGCAGCGGATCGACGTGCACATCGACGAGAGCCGCCGTGTTGGCACTCCCGACAGCCGGAGTCGCCGGGTCGACATCGTCGTGCCCTCGGAAGCGATCGACGTCGTCGAGCTGCCGAAGATCACCGTCTCGAACTACCACCTCGGCGATCAGGACGTCAGTTTCGACGTCTCCGACATCGGTGTGCCCGTGTTGGTGAAGATCAGCTACTTCCCCAACTGGGAGGTCGACGGGGCCAAGGGGCCGTATCGCGTGGCGCCGAACTTCATGGTCGTCATCCCCACCTCGAAGCACGTGCGTCTGCACTACGAGGCCTCAGGTAGCGACATGTTCTTCTACCTGCTCACGCTCGCCGGTATCGGGCTGGCGGT
>CAZREK010000020.1:0-15683 GCA_964598965.1 uncultured Bifidobacterium sp.
CGAGACCGTGTACGGGTTGGCTGCGGACGCTCGCAACGAAGCGGCCGTACGCCGCGTGTTCGCCGCGAAGGGCCGTCCGGCAGATCATCCGCTGATCGTCCACCTCGCCGATGCCAAGCTCGTCGGTGAGTGGGCCGCCGACGTCCCCGCGGCAGCAGCGGTGCTTGCCGAGGCGTGCTGGCCCGGGCCGCTGACGATGCTGCTCCGTCGCCGGCCTGAAGTACTGGACGTGGTGACGGGCGGCCGCCCGACCGTGGGCCTGCGCGTGCCGGCGCACCCGCTGACGACCGAGCTGCTGCGCCGCTTCGGCGGCGGGTTGGCAGCCCCCTCGGCCAACCTGTTCGGCCGGGTCAGCCCCACCAGCGCCGCCCACGTGGAGCACGACCTCGGGTCATTGGTCGACTACGTGCTCGACGGTGGGCCGTGCCCGATCGGTGTGGAGAGCACCATCGTCGACTGCACCACGATTCCCCCACAGATCCTGCGCCCGGGCGGCATCTCCGCCGAGCAGGTCGGCCAGCTGCTCGATGGCCAACTGGCCGATGCGCACGGACCCAGCCGAGCGCCAGGAATGCTCGCTGCCCACTACGCGCCTCGAGCACGAGTGGTGTTGGTGGAGTCCGCCACCGAAGCTCGACAGCTGGTCGGCGACGAGCACACGTGGGTGCTGGACCACACCGACGACCTCGTCGACTACGCCCGTTCGCTGTATGCGGATCTGCGCGACGCGGACGCCCGAGGGGTCACCACTGTGGTGGCGGTCCTGCCACCCGCGCAGGGTTTGGGGCACGCCATCCGCGACCGGCTGGCGAAGGCCGCCGCCAACTGAAGCGCTGGCGGAACCGCCCGACCGATACCCAGAAAGTCACGAATCGAACGTCTCGTGAAGGCGATCCAGCACCAGGCGATCAGGGCGCACGTGCTGACGCCACAGCTCTTGTGCCGCCTCCTGCCGATCCTTTCGGAGCGATGCATCGTCGAGAAGGCGCGCACACTGTGCAACACACTGCTCGACGGTGTCGTATTCGGCATACACACCCCGATGAGACGACGGCACGAGGTTGTCGTTGCGCTCTGCGACAACCGCACGCGACATGGCTGCGTACTCCGCCAGCTTCCACGGCAGCGAACCATGAAGTCCCGTACCGGCAACCGCCACGGCACAGTGACGCAACCTGGCGAGATACGAAGGCTGGTCATACGGCACGTCGGCGACGCAGTCGGGGTAAACATCCCTCGCGTAGGCGCGGTTTTGGAACCCCCCGAAGAACCGGGCACCGAACTCCGCGCGTAGAGCGCGAATCAGAGTCGCGCGCGAGTCGTTGACCCTGTGGCGGTCGGCCGGGTCACCTCCCTCATCTGGCTCCCAGCAGCGCACCTGCAGCATCACGGCAGCCGACCCCTCCGCCGAACCCTCGATCTGGTCGTACGTGGGGGGAAGCCGTCCGGAGCGGGAACACCAGACGGTCGCCCGCAACGCTCGACCGCGGCTGCGCGGGTTGCGCAGATCCTTGACAGCGGCACCCAGGGCGTACGCGAGAGGTCGCGCGCCGCGCGGCCGCATCGCCGCGACGTAGCCAAGCGGCAAGCCAGACGGGGCTCGACCATTGCGCACCCACTCGACGTCTGCAGCGTCGCGGCGCGGACTCTTCTCCGGTGCGCGATCGGACGTGTCGACCCACACAGCTCGCCGCTCCTTCCGCTCGCGATCACGCACAACGAGCCACAGTCCACTTCCTGCTGGAGTAGTGAGTGGTCGGTGCGAAAGGCCGATCACTCCCGTCCGGTGGAGTTCCACCAAGCCGCCCCACACAGACCAGTGGTGCAACGAGAAGGGATCGGTCGCCACCGTCACGTCCCATCGATGGTTGGACGACATCACCTCGATCCTACGCTCGCGCAGCATTCGGCGCCGGTTTGAACCGGCAGGTTCAGGTCACCAGATCGGCTGGTTGAGCCCCGCCACCCAGGTGTCGCGTACCAGGTCGAGATCGGGGGCCGGGTCGCCGTCGACACCGGCGAGCGTGAGGCTGACCGTCGTGGCCCCCGCGTCGGGCACCAGGTCGAGGCGGCACCAGCAGGGTTCGGGGTCGTGGAGGAAGACCTCCAGCACGTACGGCGGATCGTCCACCAGCGCCTCCCCGATCCAGGACGTCACCACCAGCAGCGCCTCGAACGCCTCGGCAGGCAGCACGTCGATGGTGAACGACGCGTTGTCGTGCACCACCCGCTGGCCGTGCTGTGGTCGCCACCGCCGTGCACGCGGCGCGTGGGGCGTGGGCGCCGCAGGTTCGGGCGGCAGCGGTTCGGTCGTGTCCGGCTGGTTGAGGCGGCGAATCGCCTCTGCGTACGCCGCGTTCAGCGACTGCATCGCGGCGTGGTCACCGCCCTGATCGGGGTGCAACACCCGCGCGAGACGGCGGCGCGCCGCCGACAACTCTGCGGCCGACGCATCCTCTGCGACACCCAACACCTCGTACGGGTTCATCGGATCATCGCCACTGCGTGAAGCGTGTGCCCTCGGGATCCACCGCCCAGTCGGCCGGCACCTCCCACGCGCCGTCGTACACGACGTCGTGCAAGGGTCGCCGGCGTACCGGGCCATGGTGACCGGCGGGGCGACCGAGCGTGATGCAGGCCGACAGTGCGACATCGTCCGGCACGCCAAGGATGTCGCGGAGTTCGGCCTCGGCCGAGAGGTGCCACATCGTCACCGCACCACCCAATCCGTGCCCGCGCGCAGCGAGCAGCAGATTCTGGACGGCGGGATATACCGACGCGCCCTCGTAGGGGTTCGGGCTGCGATAGCGCATCAGGCACACCAACACGATGACCGGCGCCTCGTGGAAGTGGTCGACGTAGTGGCGCATCGCGGCGGCCATGCGCGCCTTGGGGGTGTCGGGCTGGGCGCCGGAACCGTCCCGATAGCCATCGGTGTCCTCTTTGCCCGACCATGCCTCGCGTGCGACGCGACCTAGCACGGCTCTGGCCCGACGCGCAGGCTCGGTGTCGCGCAGCACGAGGTACCGAACCGGTTGACGGTTGCTGCCGTTCGGCGCTCGCGTTGCGTGCCACAGCATCGACGCCAGGGTGGGCTTATCGACAGGGTCGTCGGTGTAGCGGCGGATGGTGCGGGTGGTCGCCAGCCCGGCGAGCAGTTCCGGCAGGCGATCCGGAGGATCCCCGGGCTCAGCGGCCATGGAAGTCGGGGGTGCGCTTCTCCATGTACGCCGTGATCGCCTCACGGAAGTCGTCGGTGCGCAACAGCGGCAGCAGCTGCAAGAACACGTGGTGCACGTGCTGATCGAAGGTCTCGGTCTCGGCTGCCCGCATCATCCGCTTGATCGCCCGGACGGCGAGCGGGGCGTTGGCTGCGATCTCGGCGGCCATCACAGCGACGCTTGCGCCAAGATCGGCGGCCGGCACCACCTGGTTGACAATGCCCAACGACTGGGCCTCGGCAGCCGTGAGGGTGCGACCGGTGAACGTGATCTCAGCGGCTTTCGCGTAACCGACCATCCGCGGCAGCAACCAGGTGCCACCACTTTCCGGGAGGATGCCGCGCTTCGCGAAGCCGGGGTTGAGCTTGGCCGTGTCCGCGGCGATGCGGATGTCGCAACCGAGCGCCAGGTCGAGGCCGTAGCCGGCAGCGCCACCGTTGAGCGCGCAGACCACCGGGGTGTCCAGTGCGTGCAGGACAGTGGGTGGGGTGAAACGCAGGTCGAGCTCCGGGGAGGCCGCACCACCGCTGGACAACCCGCCAAGGGCGCCCTTGGGTGCCGACATCTGGGCAGCCATGTCCAGCCCGGCGCAGAAGGCACGGCCGGCACCTGTCAGCACGATGCAGCGCACCTCGGGATCGCGGTCGGCCTGCAGCAGGCACTCGCACAACTGGTCCAGCATCCGGGCGGAGATGGTGTTCATCCGCTCCGGAGCGTTGAGGGTGATCGTGGCGACATGGTCGGAGAGTTCGTAGAGAACCTCCTGAGGCTGGCTGTCCGCGGCATTCGTCATGCCCCGAACCGTAGTGCGGACGTCGCGGAAACCCCGCAGGGGTGCTTGTGACGGCCCCGAAACAGGGCCTATAGTCAGCGCTTCGCATACACCACCGGGCGGCACACCCGCAACCCGGGCTCCATAGGGGGAGAAACACATGCAGCAATCACGTCTGCGTCGCCTCGGCGCAGTGCTTGCAGGTGCAGCCATTCTGGTTGCCGCCTGCAGCGACGACAAGAAGTCGGACAGCACGGACACCACGGCTCCCGGCACGACCGCCGCTTCGAGCACCAGCGCAGGTGGCGACACCGGCGTCACCTGTGACGGCGTCAAGCTCGCCTTCATGGGCGCCCTCTCGGGCGACAACGGCGCTCTCGGCACGAACATGATCAACGGCGCGCAGATCGCCATCGACGAGTTCAACGCCGCCAACCCGAACTGCCAGGTCGAGTTCGACACCTCGTACGACTCGCAGGGCAGCCCCGACCAGGCCACGCCGCTCGCCGACCAGATCGTGAACGACGCGGCCATCATCGGTCTCATCGGCCCGGGCTTCTCGGGTGAGACCAAGGCCACCATGCCGAAGTTCGAAGAGGCTGGCCTCCCGATGATCACGCCTGGCGCCACCAACGCGCTGCTGTCGACCAACGGCTGGACCATGTTCCACCGCATCCTGGCCAACGACGACAAGCAGGCTCCTGGCGTCGTCAAGCTGATCACCGAGACCATCGGCGCCACCAAGGTCGGCGTCATCGACGATGCGTCGGAGTACGGCAAGGGTCTGGCCGACTCGGTTCGTTCGGGCCTGGGCGACCTCGACGTCGCTGACGCTCAGATCGACCCGGCGGCTGCCGACTACTCGGCCGCCATCGAGGCCATGAAGACCGCCGGCGTCGACACCGTGTTCTACGGTGGCTACTACGCCGAGGCCGCCAAGCTGGTGCAGCAGATGCGTGACGCGGGCCTCGAGGCCACGTTCGTGTCGGGCGACGGCTCGCTGGACAAGGCGTTCGTGGAGAACGCCGGCCCGTCGGCTGAGGGCGCGTACCTCACCGCCACCGGCGCCCCGTCCGACGTGAACCCCGAGTTCCAGGCTGCCTTCAACGAGAAGTTCGGCAGCGATCCGGCCCTGTACTCGCCCGAGGCGTACGACTGCGCCAAGGTGTTCCTGGCCGGCATCGCCGCTGGCAACACCACCCGCGAGTCGCTGGCCGCGTTCGTGTCGGCCTACGACGCCCCCGGTATCACCAAGCAGATCAAGTTCGACGCGACTGGTGAGCCCGAAGGCGACGCGGTGTACTACTACGTCGTCGAGAGTGGCGTGATCGTCGCCAAGGGTCTGATCTGATCCACTTTCACTGACGTGAACAAACGATGAGAGGCCGGGGTGTTCGCACCCCGGCCTCTTGTGTTCCAAGGGTGGGGGCTGCTCACCTATGATTCGCCGCCATGGCTCCACTCTCCTCTAGGGGAACCTCTTGACCTTCGACACGTTCATCAACCAGTTCTGGCCGTCCACGGTCAGCGGCCTGGTTCTCGGCTCGGTCTACGCACTCATCGCTCTCGGCTACACGCTCGTGTACGGCGTTCTGCGATTGATCAACTTCGCGAACTCCGAGGTCTTCATGTTCTCGGCCTTCGGATCGTTCCTGGCGATCGACATGATGGGCATCCCCGACCTCACCGCAGACGGCCAATACCCCTACAAGACGGGGTTGGTGCTCATCGGTGTGCTCGGCGTGTGCCTGGTCGTGTCGATGATCATCGGTGGCGCCTCCGCCGTTGCACTGGAACGCATTGCGTACCGACCGCTGCGCAAGCGCAACGCACCTCGCTTGGTGTTCCTGATCTCGGCGATCGGTGCCAGCTTTGCGATGGCGGAAGCGGTGGGCGAATGGGGTCCCAAGCAGCGTGAGGTGTACAAGCTGCCCCGCGTCTACGAGAAGCGGAAGCTGTTCAGCATCTTCGGCGCTGACGTCCGCAACGACTATGTCATCGTGGTGGTCGGCTCGCTGATCATGATGGGTGTGCTGGTGTTGTTCGTCAACCGCAGCCGTACTGGCCGCGGCATTCGCGCCGTGGCGCAGGACATGGACACCGCAAAGTTGATGGGCGTCAACGTCGACATGATCATTCTCGTGACGTTCCTTGTCGGCGGCCTGATGGCCGGCGCCGCAGCCTTCTTCTTCGAGCTGTACAACGGCACCGCCCGTTACTCGCTCGGCTTCGAGTTGGGCGTGAAGGCATTCACCGCGGCAGTGCTCGGTGGCATCGGCAACATCAAGGGTGCTCTCCTCGGTGGTCTCATGCTTGGCATCATCGAGAACTGGGGCACCAACATCTTCGAGTCCAACCAGAAGATGGGCACCGTCACTTCCTTCGTGGTGTTGGTGTTGGTACTGATGCTGCGGCCCACGGGTCTACTGGGCGAGTCGATGAGCAGGAGCAAGGCATGAGCGATCAGTACCGTCCCGGCGACGATCTGCCTCCCGGCCCGCCACCCACTGCGGCCGCCAAGATGGCGTTCGGCGAGCGCATCGCAGCTGCGGCAGCGGCTCGCCGCCGACGCTCCGCCAGCTGGCGCAAGCTTCCCAAACCAGCGCGGATCGTCATCGGTGTGCTCGGTGTGGCCGTGTTGTACTACCTGCCCTACCTCGACTTCTCGATTCTGAGAACGCCGAAGGCCGACTTCGTGTCGGTGCTGGCCGCACCGGTCGCCGTGTACGTCATCGTCGCGCTCGGCCTCAACGTGGTCGTCGGCATGGCTGGTCTGCTCGACCTCGGGTATGTCGGCTTCTACGCCGTCGGGGCGTACACGCTTGCCGTCGTCGGCTCTGCACACGCCAGCTTGCCCTGGCTGCTCTGCCTGCCCGTCGCTGTCGCTGTCTCGATGCTGTCCGGCCTGCTCCTCGGCGCACCGACCTTGCGGCTGCGCGGCGACTATTTGGCCATCGTCACCCTCGGCTTCGGCGAGATCATCCGTCTGTTGGCCGAACGCTTCGACTGGCTCGGCGCCAAGCAAGGCTTCAGCGGAATCGCGCACCCGCCGAAGATCGGCCCGATCGAGTTCGGTGTGCTCGACAGCCGCAGTTTCTACTGGCTCGGGCTGACAGCAGCCATCTGCGTCTACTACCTCCTCGGTCGTCTCGAGAACAGTCGCGTCGGTCGTGCGTGGACCGCGATCCGCGAAGACGAAGACGCCGCGGAGTTGATGGGCGTCCCGACGTTCAAGTTCAAGCTGTGGGCGTTCGCCATCGGTGCCGGGGTCGGCGGCCTGGCTGGCACGCTCTATGCCTCCAAGGGCAACTACGTCGCCCCCGACCTGTTCCAGTTGAAGGTCTCCATCCTCTTCCTCGCCGCTGTCGTGCTCGGCGGACCCGGCAACCGCCCCGGCGTCGTGGTCGGTGCGATCGTCGTCAGCTACCTGCCCGACCGCTTCCGCTTCCTCGACACCAGCCGTTACTTCTGGTTCGGCGTGGTGCTCGTGGTGCTGATGATCTTCCGTCCGCAGGGCCTCTGGCCGCGACGTCAGCACGGCAGGCGATCCGTGCCACCATCACAAGCCCCACCACCTTTCGAGGACGTGAAGGAAGGCGACCCTGACCTGGAAGGAGGCGCACATGGCGCAGCAACCCCTGCTTGAGCTGAAGAATGTGACCATGCAGTTCGGTGGCCTCACCGCGCTCGGCGATGTCAGCTTCGCCATCCAACCTGGTGAGATCCTCGGACTCATCGGCCCCAACGGTGCGGGCAAGACCACCTGCTTCAACGTCATGACCGGCGTGTATCAAGCCACGCAGGGAGAGGTGCGCTTCGACGGCCGCAAGCTGGCCAAGCTCGAGCGTCACCGCATCACCAAGCTGGGCATTGCTCGCACGTTCCAGAACATCCGTCTCTTCCCCGAGATGACGGCGCTCGAGAACGTCATCGTCGGCTGCGAGGCTCATGCACGGACCAGTGTCGTGGGTGCCTTGTTGCGCACACCCCGCCAACGCCGCGAGGAGAAGGCCAACCGGGAGCGCGCGATGGAGCTGCTTGCGTTCATGGGCATCGCCGACCGCGCCGAGGATGCCGCCAAGAACCTGCCGTACGGCTACCAGCGCCGGCTGGAGATCGCCCGCGCGCTCGGCACCAAGCCGAAGCTGTTGTGCCTCGACGAGCCCGCCGCGGGCTTCAACCCGGCGGAGAAGAAAGAGCTCATGGGTCTCATCCGCTCGATCCGTGATCAGGGCTACACGGTCCTGCTCATCGAGCACGACATGAACCTGGTGATGGGCGTCACCGACCGGATTATCGTGCTCGACTTCGGGCGCAAGATCGCAGAGGGCTCACCTTCCGAGGTGCGCTCCAACCCGGCGGTCATCGCCGCCTACCTGGGGGAGCCCTCCGATGCTGCTTGAGGTTCGCGATCTGCAGGTGTTCTACGGCCGCATCCAGGCCATCAAGGGCATTTCTTTCCATGTCGATGAGGGCGAGATCGTCACGCTCATCGGCGCCAACGGGGCCGGCAAGAGCACGACGCTGAAGACCATCTCGGGGCTGCGGAATGTCGCCAAGGGGTCAATCACCTTTGACGGTCAGGACATCAGCCGGATGCCCGCGCACAAGCGCACAGAGCTCGGCATCTGCCAAGCGCCTGAAGGCCGCGGCATCTTCCCCGGTATGAGCGTGCAGGAGAACCTCGACATGGGGTGCTGGACGCGCCGCGACCGCAAGAGCAGCGAGCGTAAGGCCGATCTGGAGCGCGTGTTCGAGCTCTTCCCGCGTCTCGCCGAACGCAAGAACCAGGCGGGGGGCTCGATGTCCGGTGGCGAGCAGCAGATGCTCACCATCGGCCGCGCGCTGATGAGTCGGCCGCGTGTACTCCTGCTCGACGAGCCTTCAATGGGTCTCGCCCCAATGCTGATCACCCAGATCTTCGACATCGTGACCGAGATCAACCGGCAGGGCACCACTGTGTTGCTCGTCGAGCAGAACGCGTCGCAAGCACTGCGTCGCGCGCACCGGGCCTATGTGCTCGAGACGGGGCTCGTCGTCAAGCATGGGCTGGGGAGCGATCTCCTCACTGACCCTGCCGTGCAAGCCGCGTACCTCGGCGGTGCCTGACCCTCAGGCTCGGCGCGCCACGCTCGCGGCACTCACCTCGGCGGCTCTGTTCGGTACGACTGGGGTCATGCTCGTCAACGCACCTGCAGACGCAGACGCCAGATCGGTCGGACCTTTGCGACTGGCGATCGGCGGCATCACCTTGGTGATGATCGCGGCGCGGCGCGGCTCGCCATGGTCGCCCTGGCGACGGCGCTCCAGCGCCCTCGGCGCGCTGGGTGTGGCAGTGTTCCAAGTGGGCTACTTCCTGGCCGTCGAGCGCACGGGCGTCGCGATCGGGACGGTCACCACGATCGGGTCCGGTCCTGTCATGAGCGGACTCATCGACGCGGCGCGCCACCGGCGACCGCCTGCATGGGGGTGGCTGCTCGGCACCTTGGTCAGCGTGGGCGGTGTGGCACTTCTGGGGTTGTCCGGCAGCGGCACCGCTGCCGACTGGTTCGGCATCGCGTTGGCCGTGGCGGCTGGCCTCGGGTGGGCGGTCTTCGCCACGGTGGGCAAGCATCAGATCGACACCGGCGTCGAGTCAACGGCCAGCATGGCTGCGATGTTCTGCGGGGGCGCTGTCCTGCTCAGCCCGCTGTTGATCGGCCACCACCCCGGCTGGGTGGCCCACGGCAACGGGTGGTGGATCGCGCTCTATCTGGGCGTCGCCACCGTCGGCCTGGCGTACACGCTCTACGGCTTCGCGCTGCGCCACCTGCGCGCACCGACGGTGATCACCCTCACGCTGCTCGAGCCGATCACCGCGACCGTTCTCGGCGCCGTGGTGGTGCACGAAGGCGTGCGCTGGGCAGGTTGGGCGGGTGTGGTCCTGGTGCTCATCGGGTTGATGCTGACCGCGCGCGACGCCGCGGGGCGGCCAGAGCCGACGGTCGAGGTCGCCGCCTGAAGGTGTCCGAACGGGTCAGCCGCCGCGGCGTTCGCCGAGCACCGCGTCGATGATGTCCTCCGCCGGTTCCACCACTTTGGTGGTGCTGCACCACAGCCATGCTGTGCAGCCCGTCAGGGCAGCCGCGCCCGCAAGATGGACGGCCACCAGTCCGACGGGCAACCCAGCCGCGTACTGGGTGTAGCCGATCGCCCCCTGCACGAGCGCAACGATCAGCCAGGTGGTGAGCGGCGCGTCGAGCACCTCTCGGTCGTGGGCCAGCCGGCGCAGCTTCCACAGCAGCGACAGGGCGATGAGCACAGTGATCCAGACGATCACGGCATGAATGCGGGTGACCCATACCAGGGCGTTGCCGTCGATGTCCGTGGCGGTGCCGAAGAACCGCTTGGCTTCCTCGTCGCCTGCATGCGGGCCGGTGCCCGTGACCACGGACCCGGCCGCCAGCGCCAAGCAGGCCCACACCGACAGCAGTTGCACCCGCCGACGGATGCGCGGCACCACCGACGGCACGCGCTCCCCACGGTCGGGCTGGCGCGAGCGCATGATCATCACCACGGCCGTCCAGATGAGGACCAGCGAAAGCACCATGTGCATCTGCACGGCGAACGGGTTGACCTTCGTCCAGACCACGATTGCGCCGACCACGCCCTGGGCAGGGACACCGATCAACATGATCAGCGAGAGAACCAACAGATCGCGGCGACGCGGACGCCGGTACCACGCCGCGATGGCGGCGAGGCCGACGCCGATGCACACGACGAATGTGAAGAAGCGGTTGATCTGCTCGATCGCCGAGTGCGCGGAGGAGACATCGACGAGATCGGAGTCGTTGCAGTTCGGCCAGTCCGTGCAGCCGAGACCGGAGCCCGTGAGCCGCACCACACCCCCGCTGACGACGATGATCGACAACAGCACCAAGGCGCCGATGCAGATGGACAGGAACTCGGCCGGGGTGAACCCATCGGTTCGCACCCGGCGCACGTACGCCTTCAACTGCGACATGACGGGCACGCTACGGCGCCGGAGGCACCGCTCGCCAGTGCGTCGCCCAGTCGCTGGCCGGCGAACCTCGTCGCGTAGCGTTCTGGCGTGCTCACCAGCTTCGACGACTTCCCCGTCCACCAGGCGGCGGTGCCGGTGGCCCACAGCGCCACCGGCGACATCAACCAGTACGACCGTTACTTCTTCAACGGCTACTCGCGCGACGGTGGCTTATACTTCGCTGCTGCGATGGGCCTGTACCCCAACCGCCACGTGGCCGACGCGGCCTTCTGCGTGGTGATCGGCGGCAAGCACCACAGTGTGTTCCGTTCTCAGCGGGCGCCATTGGATCGCGCCGACGCCACCACGCTGGGGCCGATCGTCGTGGAGGTCGTGCAGCCGCTGCAGGTGCTGCGCCTCACGGTCGACGCTCCGGATCAGGGCATTCGTGCCGAGTTGACGTTCACCGGTCGATCGGTTGCGCTGGAGGAGCCGCACTTCTTCCAGCGCATCGGGCAGCGCACCTGGTTCGACTACACCCGCCTCACCCAGTTCGGGTCCTGGACCGGCTGGGTGGAGGTCGAGGGCACTCGCCACGAAGTGCAGCCGGACGACGTGTGGGGCAGCCGCGACCGCTCGTGGGGCATCCGCCCGGTGGGCGAGCCCGCCCCCAGTGGGGCACCCGTTGGCGAGCTGCAGTTCTTCTGGCTGTGGGCGCCGGTGAACTTCCCGTCGCTGGCGACACACTTCGACGTCAACGAACACGGCGACGGTCACCGCTGGCACGAGGTCGGGGCGATCATCCCTGACGGCGAGGAAGGGCACCTCGTCCGCTCGGTGGACTGGCGGGTCAAATGGCGGCCGGGCACGCGTTGGGCCGAGTCGTTCGAGTACGACCTGATCGATTGGGACGGTGGGGTGCACACGGTCGCGCTCTCCCCTCGTTACGAGTTCCACATGCGGGCCATCGGCTACTCACACCCGCGCTTCTCCCACGGCATGTACGTGGGCGAGGCCGTCACCGACGGCGAAGTGTTGCAGGCACCGGTCGCCGACCCCAACACGCGCGACAACATGCACATCCAGGCCTTGTGCGACGCAATCCTGACTCGTCCGGACGGCACAACCGAGCACGGCATCGGCATCTTGGAGCAGTTGTGCATCGGCCCACACGCCAGCGGGCTGCACGGGATTCTGGAAGGATTCAGCGCATGACCCAACGTCGCTGGGCCGCGCTCGCGGTGATCGCCCTCACAGGACTTGCCGCCGCATGCTCGGACGGCTCGGAGTCGGCGGGTACGACCGCGAACGACACCGCCGTGGCCGCGTCCACGTCGCTGGTGCCGCAGACGACGGTGGATCTGTCCACCGACACGACGGTCGCGGAGCTGCCGACGCGGCCGGGGGCGATCACCCTGCACCTGAAGGCGGGGCCGTTCACCATCCAGCCCGGCCAGAACAACATCGACAACATGCTGGCGATCCCGCAGCCGGACGTCAGCGGTTGGATCGTCGGGTTCCGCCCGGACCTTACCTACCTCGACGGCACCGTGCCACGAGTCGATGTCGTCCACCTCCACCACGGCGTGTGGCTCAACCTCACCCGGCCCGACGCCACCAGCGGTCTGCCCGAACGCTTCTTCGCCTCCGGTGAGGAGAAGACGATCACTGCGCTGCCCGCCCCGTACGGCTACCGCTACGACACCAGCGACCGGTGGATGTTGAACTACATGCTCCACAACCTCACTCCGGATCGCACCGAGGTGTGGGTCACGTACGACATCGACATCATTCCCGACACGGCGCCGGAGGCCGAGGGCATGATCGCTGCGCGTCCGGTGTGGATGGACGTGCAGAACGGCCACGGTTACCCCGTGTTCGATGTGCTGCGTGGCGACGGTGACGGTGTCACTTACACCTACCCCGACGACGCGACCAAGCCGTATGGCAACGGTGCGGCGCTCAACGAGTGGGTGGTGGATCGCCCGGGCACCCTGATTGCGACCGCCGGCCACCTGCACCCAGGCGGTCTGCACACGGACCTGTGGGTGACACGCAACGGTGTGCGCGCCCACCTGTTCGAATCCGAGGCGAAGTACTACGAACCGGCGGGCGCCGTGTCGTGGGACGTGTCGGTCACAGCGACGCTGCCGGACTGGCACGTCGCCGTGCAGCCGGGTGACGTGCTGTCGATGAGCGCCACCTACGACTCCGCGGCGGCCTCGTGGTACGAGTCGATGGGCATCATGGTCGTGTGGATGGGCGAACCGGGCGGCCCCGCCGACGACCCGATGGTCACCGATGTCGACCAGCCCGGCATGCTCACCCACGGCCATCTCGCCGAGAACGACAACCACGGTGGCGAGGTCGACTCCTCGTACCTCGACCTGACGGCGCTGCCGTCAAAGCCGGCCAGCTCTGTCATCCAGATCCAGGACTGGCTGTATGGCGAAGGCGATATGCAGGACACGGCATCCGTCCCGACGGTGCGCCGCGGCGAGACCATCACCTACGAGAACCTCGATGCCGATCTGTTGAACGGTCAGTGGCACACCCTCACGTCGTGCAAAGCCCCGTGCAACCTCAGCACCGGCATCGCCTACCCGCTGGCCGACGGGCCGGTGATCTTCGATTCGGGCGAGCTGGGCACCGGTGGAGCGCCCACGGCCGGGCGGGTGACCTGGACGATCCCCGACGACCTCGAGCCGGGCACGTACACCTACTTCTGCCGCATCCACCCGATGATGCGCGGCGCCTTCCGCGTGGAGGATTGAACGTCAGGTGTGGCGCACGGTCATGCCGCCGTCCACGGGGATGACCGCGCCGTTGACATAGCTGCTCGCCGGCAGGCACAGGTTCAACGTCATGTGGGCGACCTCCTCAGGGTCGCCATAGCGACGCAGCGGTACCCTGCGGCGGGCGTACTGCTCCTTGGCCTCGTCGGGGATCGCCTCGGTCATACCCGTGTTGATCGGCCCAGGGCAGACGCAGTTGACCGTGATCCCGAGACGCCCGACCTCCACTGCCAGGCTGCGGGTCAGACCCGTCACACCGGCCTTGGACGCCGAGTACGCGGCCAGACCGGCCGTTGCCACGATGGCCTCGGTGGACGCGATGTTGACCACTCGCCCACCACCGTCGGCCGCTGTCAGGAACGGCAGGCACAGGCGCACCAGCCGGCTGTGCGCAGTGAGGTTGACGTCGAGTGTGCGCGCCCAGTTGGCCTCGTAGTCGGCCTCAGGCCGGTGCACCGAGGTGACCGTGCTGATGCCCGCGTTGTTGACCAGGATGTCGACCCCACCGAGTTCTCGCACCACGTCGTCCACCATCCGGCGCAGCGCGTCGAGGTCGCTGACGTCGCAGGCGAACCCGACGGCGGCAGCTGGGCCGTGATGGGCGACGATCTCCGCCACCACTGCATCGACCCTGTCCTGCTGCAGATCGACCACCGCCACTCGCGCGCCTTCGTCGGCGAAGAGGTGGGCTGTCGCCCGCCCCATTCCGGAGGCAGCGCCGGTGACGATCGCTCGCCGTCCGCTGATCGAACGCGAGAGTGAGCTGAGTCGAGGGCGCGCCGAGGTCGAGTCCATGGGACATCTTCGCGTTCAGGTGGTCGCGTCGCCGATATCGTGCGCCGAAGTGAAGAAGCCCACCGTCGCCCAGCGCCGCGCCGAGATCCTCGAGACCACCTGCGAGGTGGTGATCGAGCGCGGGTTCGCCGCCACCCGCATCGCCGACGTGGCCAAGCGGCTCGATGTGTCCAGCAGCCTCATTCACTACCACTTCGACTCCAAGGAGCAGCTGCTCGCGGAGGCCTTCGCCCACTACGCGCGCAAGGACGTCGCGGAGATGGAGGCCGAGGTCGAGGCCGCGCCCACCGCAGCGGCGCAGCTGGACCGCGTGATCCAGAACTACGTGCCCGAGGGCAGCGACGACGTGGAGTGGATGCTCTGGATCGACGGTTGGGGCGAGGCGCTGCGTAACCCGATGATGCGCAAGATCAGCCAAGAGCTCGACGAACAGTCGGCAGCGCTGGTCGAGCGTGTCATCCGCAACGGCGTCGACGCAGGCGAGTTCGTGTGCGCGGATCCTGTCGCCGCTGCCATCCGCCTCACCTCCGTGGTCGACGGGCTGGCCGTCCAGTTCGCCGCCCACAGCGGGATGATGAGCCGCGACCAGTTCATCGAGCACGTGCGCACGCTGGCCGCCTGGGAGGTCGGGCTCGAGCCGGAGGATCTCAGCGGGGCCGATGCGCCGCGGCCCACCACCGGCGCGCCGTCACCTGCGACCGAGACGGCCCTGCGCCGCCTGGTGGCACAGTGGAGCGACGCATGTGTGCGACGCGATGCAGCCGCCCTGGCCGACCTCGTCACGGCCGATGCAGTGGTGGACAACGGCAAGCCGGCCAGCGGGCGCGATGCGGTGAAGGCCGCGTTCGCCAAGACGTTCACCGGGTTGGCCTGGCTGGTGCAGCTGGCGCCCAACGCGGTGTTCGAGGTGGACGAAGCCGACGGCGTGGGCTCCGGCCGGGTGACGGTGCACGAGACCAGCCAGGCCAAGAAGGGCGCCACCAGCGTGACGCTGGCAGTGTTCCACGATCGCTATCAGCGGGTGGACGGTCGTTGGCTGTTCGCCGAGCGCACTCGCGAGCTCATCCACCAGTCCTGACCACGAGCGATCGCGTCAGGGGCGGACCTCGTAGAACGCG
>CAZREK010000021.1:0-15375 GCA_964598965.1 uncultured Bifidobacterium sp.
CCCGAAGTTCGATGTGCCCGCGATCGCCGGCGCGTTGGCCACCGACGTCGGCTACATCGGCGTGATGGGCAGCCGGCGCACGCACACCACCCGGTTGGAACGGCTGGCCGAGGTGGGCATCGATCGCCCCGAGCAGCTCGCACGCCTGCACGCCCCGATCGGGCTCGACCTCGGCGGTCGCACGCCGGAGGAGACCGCCGTGTCGATCTGCGCGGAGATCATCGCCGTGCGCACCGGCCGCGCGGTCGCTTCGCTGCGTGACAGCGACGGACCGATCCACTGACATGGGACCTCGCGTCGCCGCCCTGCTGGCAGCCGGTGGCGGCTCGCGCTTCGCGGGGCCGGATCACAAACTGCTGGCCGACTTCGACGGGCGACCGGTGTGGCTGCACGCGCTGGCCCACGTGCTCGACGCTGACTTCGACCACGTCGTGGTCGTCACCGGAGCGGTCGCGCTGGACTTGCCTGCGCATGTGATCGAACGACACAACCACGATTGGGCCGCCGGTCAGTCCGGCTCGCTGCAGCTCGCCGTCGGCGCTGCCCGCGAACTCGGTGCTGAGGCAGTGACCATCGGCCTCGCCGACCAACCGTTCGTGACCGCCGCTGCATGGCGGGCCGTTGCCGAGGCACCGGCCACCTGCCGTGTCGCCATCGCGGTGTACGACGGCGTGGCCGGGCCGCACCCTGTTCGCCTCGATGCCTCAGTGTGGCCGCTGTTGCCGGCGGATGGCGACACGGGGGCGCGCGAACTGCTGCGCGCGCACCCCGAGTGGGTCTGCCGGATCGACTGCGTAGGCTCGGGGGCCGACATCGACACCCAGGAGGACCTCGCCAGGTGGACGCAGGGTTGACCGATCTCGATCGGGTCACCGCATTGCTCGGTCGTCGCCCGCAGGGCGAGTTCGAGGTCGTCGTGCGCGCCGCTGACGGCGAGCCGGTGGTCGTCCGCAACGCACCATTGCTGCACGACGGCACACCCATGCCCACGCGGTACTGGCTCACCGGACGCGACGCGCTGCGCCGTGTCAGCCGCTTGGAGGCCGCCGGAGGTGTTCGCCGGGCAGAAGCGGAGATACCGGCCGCGGACATCGCAGCAGCACACGCGCGCTACGAGGCCGAACGCGACGCTGCTCTGCCGCCCGACTGGACCGGCCCGCGTCCGCACGGTGGTGTCGGCGGCACGCGCATGGGTGTGAAGTGTCTGCACGCGCACTACGCGCACCACCTGGCCGGCGGCGACGACCCGGTCGGCCGCTGGGTGGCCGACCTTCTCGCGCAGGAGGACGGCGAGTGACGATCACGCTGACGGTCGAGTTCGCACCGCACCACACCGTGTGCTCCGCTGACGGCGTGTCGTTCACGCTGCCGGTCGGCCCACACACGCTGGCCGGAATGCTGGACGGCGACCCACCCTCGCCGGAGTCGTTGACCAACGCCATCGGACTTCTCAGCGACCACCTCGAGGACGTCTCCCGCGAAGTACCGGCTGCGGCGCTCGCCGACGAGGTCGACTTGTTCGGCACGGGTCTGCACACGGTGGTGAGTGTCGAGGCCGGAGCCTCCGTCGCCTTGCCGACGACGCTGACGCGAGCCGCAGCGGAGGAGCTGTTCCGCGCGCTCGCCACGGAGTCACGCGCCGACCGCGCCCACAACCCGGGGTTGCCGCTGGAAGAGGTACACACGGTCCTCGGCGCCTGCTGCGCGGTCGTCGCTGTGTTCCGTCGCCTCGACCGACAGGAGCTCACCGTCCGCGAGGGGGCGCGTTGATCCGCGGTCGCGAGCACCCGTCCTTCGTCGCTCCCCCGGTCGTGCTGCACGGCAAGCGGGTCACCATGCGTGCGCTCACCGGGGCGGACTGGCTGCAGTGGCAGGACGTGCGCGCCCGCAACCACGACTGGCTCACCCCTTGGGAGCCGCAGCGGCCGGCAAACCTGCTGGACCCCACCCGCGACAAGGAAGCGTTCATCGCTCGCTGTGGGGCGCGAGACCGCGACCGACAGGCGGGCATCGCCTACGGGTTCGGGCTGTTCGTCGGCGAACGGCTGGCGGGCGAGATCAACCTCAACGGCATCGTCCGTGGCGCGCAGCAGTGCGGCACCATCGGCTACTGGATCGACCGCGAGCTCGCCGGTAACCGCTACGTCGCCGAGGGTGTCGTCACCGTGCTGCGGTACGCGTTCGAGAACCTGCACCTCCACCGTGTGGAGATCTGCATCGTGCCGCGCAACCACAACAGCCGACGCGTGGTGGAGGTGTTGCGGATCCGCGACGAGGGCGTGGCCCTACGGTTCCTCGAGATCAACGGCACGTGGGAGGACCACGTGCGCTACGCGATCACTGCCGAGGAGTGGGCCGAACGCCGCGCCGAACTTGGCGCGGCGTGGTTGCCGGCCGACGGGCGCTGATCAGGGCTGTTCGCCGGCCAGACGCATTGCCTGCGCCTTGGCCTTGCGGACGGCACTGCGCCGCTTCCATTCCTTCACCTTCCAGTGGCGAAGGCTCTTGGGCGCCGAGTTCTTGACCGCCTTCTCGGTGTTGTGCCGATGAGTCGGCACGAACGCACGACCGGGCTCGTGCACCTCGTCGGGTTCCAGGCCGGCACTCACCTGCGTCGCCACTGCGTGCAGTTCGCTGTTGATGCGATGCCGCTCGTTGTGGGCGTGGGCTCGAGTGTCCATCTTCGGCGGGGGGACCGCCTCTTGACGATGGCGCTGGCTCATGGTGACCTCCGTTGTCGCTCGGAAGGGCTTCCGTGACCGCACGGTAGACCTGCGGCGCCAAGGCAGGAAGGGACTTTCGGTAACAGTTCTGTGCGCTTTTACTTCTTGCTGGAGATCTGCGCCTGCAGCTGACGCACGCGCTCTTGGAAGTACGGCTGCTGGGTGCTCCACACCTGCGGGGTCAGCTCGCGGGCGACCGCGGCGGAGTGCTCGCTGATGTCGGCCATGTCCTTGATCGACTTCTTGATCTCGATCACCAGCTGGCGTGGCGCGGCCGCGGCGCGAGCCGCCATCTCCTGCGCGGCGGGCAACAACTGGTCGTCGTCGTAGCAGCGGTGAGCCAGGCCGATGCGCTCGGCCTCCGCGCCGTCGAAGATCTCGCCGAACACCGCGCCGGCGAACGTGGCCTGCGGGCCGGCGATGCGGCGGAACATCCAGGTGTGGCCGCCACCGGGGTGGATGCCCAGCCACAGGAAGCGAGTGTCGAACTTGGCGCGCCGGGCGGCCAGGCGGACGTCGCAGCCGAGCGCCAGGTTCATGCCGGCGCCCACAGCCGGGCCCTGTACCGCGGCAATGGTGGGCAGCTCGCTGCGCGCAATGCGCAGGAACCCTTCGTAGATGCGCCCCAGGCCTTCCTCGCTGGCGTTCATCAGGCTCTCCAACTTGGCGCCACCGCAGAACGCGGGGCCGTTGGCCGCGACGACGATCGCCCCGACCGCCGGGTTGCTCTCGATCTCGTCCATCGCCGCCAACATGTCCGCCACCATCTCGTCGGTGAGGATGTTGCGTTCGGCAGGATTGTTGAGCGTGAGGGTGGCCACACCCTCGTGGACGGCGAGCAGCACCAGCGACATGCGGCCGAGCGTACCTGCGCTCGTGACCGGAGTCACCAACGCCGCCCGGCGACCGAGGGTGTTCCAATGCGGCTACGCTTTGGAACGGACAGACCATCCGTCCACGACCCATTGACTCCAAGGGGGAGACAAAATGCGCAAGAGCAAGCGTTTCGCTGCTGTTGCTCTCGTCGCCACGTTCGGCCTGGTGGCCGCAGCGTGCGGTGACGATGAGAAGAAGTCCGAGGGCACCTCGGGCGCGACCGAGACGACGACGGCTTGCGTCGACGCCGATGCCAACCTGAAGGTCGGCATTGCGTTCGACACGGGCGGCCGTGGCGACGGCACGTTCAACGACTCGGCCGGCCGTGGCGCGGACAAGGCCACCTGCGAGCTGGGCGCGACGATCGACGAGATCGAAGCGGCCACCGCCGATGACCGTCAGCCGAACCTCGAGACCCTCACCGGCAACGGCGACAACCCGATCATCGCGGTCGGCTTCGCCTTCGGTGACGGTCTGGCGACCGTCGCTGCCGCCAACCCGGACACCTCGTACGCGATCGTCGACGGCTTCATCGCCGACGCTCCGGCCAACATCACCTTCCTCGGCTTCGCCGAGCACGAGGGCTCGTTCCTCGTCGGTGCTGCTGCCGCGCTGAAGAGCAAGTCGGGCCACATCGGCTTCATCGGTGGCCAGGAGATCGACCTCATCAAGAAGTTCGAGGCCGGCTACACCGCTGGTGCGAAGTACGTCAACCCGGAGATCGACGTCGAGGTCCAGTACCTCGGCCCGGCCGGTGACGACACCGCGTGGGGTTCGCCCGACGAGGCCAAGCAGATCGCCAACGGCTGGTACGCCGACGGCGTCGACGTGATCTACACCGCCGCCGGCGGTTCGGGTCAGGGCACCATCGAGGCTGCTGTCGAGAGCGACAAGTGGGCCATCGGGGTTGACAGCGACCAGTACCTCACTGCGACCCCGGACCAGCAGAAGCACATCCTCACCTCGATGCTGAAGCGCGTCGACGTGGCGGTGTACGAGACGATCAAGGCCGCCCAGGCCGGCACCCTCGAGGGTGGCTTCGCGACCTACGACCTCAAGGTCGACGGCGTGGGCTACTCCACCTCGGGTGGCTACCTGGACGACGTGGTCGACCAGCTCGAGGCCATCAAGGCCAAGATCATCAGCGGCGATATCACGGTTCCGACCGCTCCCGAATGATCCGGGCCGGATCAGCTGATCCGTACTGACAACTGACGAGAGCCCGGGGGTTCGCCCCCGGGCTCTCTGCTATAAACGGAGACGCATCGAGAGGGGAAACATGAGCGACGCCATCGACACGCTCGCGGTACAGCTGATCGGAATCGAGAAACGGTTCCCCGGAGTCATCGCCAACCACGACGTCAACCTCAATGTGCGCAAGGGCACCATTCACGCCATCGTCGGCGAGAACGGGGCCGGCAAGTCGACGCTGATGAAGACGCTGTACGGCATGCATCAGCCCGAGGCCGGCACCATCGTCGTCAACGGCCAGACGCACGTCTTCAAGTCCCCCAGCGACGCCATCGCCGCCGGCATCGGCATGGTGCACCAGCACTTCATGCTCGCCGACAACCTCACCGTGCTGGAGAACATCGTGCTCGGCGCGGAGCCGGCCTCCCGTGGCGTCCTGCGCCTCGGCAAGGCCCGGGACCGGCTCGAAGAGCTGATGGCTTCCACCGGCACGCATGTCGAACTCGACGTGCCCGTCTCCGAGCTGGGTGTCGGTCAGCGCCAGCGAGTCGAGATCCTGAAGGTGCTCTACCGCGGCGCGAAGATCCTGATTCTCGACGAGCCCACCTCGGTGCTCGTGCCGCAAGAGGTCGACGAGCTGTTCTCCAACCTCCACCAACTGGTGGCCGAAGGTGCGACGATCATCTTCATCTCGCACAAGCTGGACGAGGTGCTCACCGTCTCCGACGACATCACCGTCATCCGCGCCGGCACGACGGTGGCCGAGGTCAAGCCGGCCGACGTCAACCGCTCGATCCTCGGCCAGCTGATGGTCGGCAGCGAGCTTCCCTCGCCGCACGGCCGCGCCAGCGGGATCGGCACACAGGTGCGCCTGGAGGCGCGCGGCCTGTTCGTCAACAACGATGCCGGCAAGACGCTGGTCGACGACGCCAGCTTCTGGGTGCACGAGGGCGAGGTCGTGGGCATCGCCGGTGTGGAAGGCAACGGTCAGTTCGAGCTGTGCCAGGCGCTGCTCGGCCTCACCAAGCCGACATCGGGCACCGTTCAGCTCGACGGTGTGGACATCACCCACACCTCCACACAGCACCGCATCGAGAACGGCATCTCGTACATCCCGTTCGACCGGCACCGCGAAGGTTTGTGGCTCACGGCCCCGCTGTGGGAGAACACGCTGCTCGGCCGCGACGGCAACCCCGACTTCCTGTCAGGGCCGTTCGTGGCCACCGGCAAGGTGCGCGCCGACGCACGGCAGGTGATCGCCGACTTCGACGTGCGCACGCCCAGCGAGACGGTGCCCGCGTTCGCTCTCTCGGGCGGTAACCAGCAGAAGCTGCTGGTGGGCCGCGAGCTCGCCAGCGAGCCGCGAGTGCTGATCGCCGCCCACCCCACACGTGGTGTGGACATCGGCGCTCAGGCCTCCATCTGGGAGAAGCTGCGTACGGCCCGTGACGAGGGGTTGGCCGTGCTGCTGATCTCCGCTGACCTGGAGGAAGTGATCGGTCTCAGCGACCGCATCCTCGTGATGTTCGACGGGCGGATCACCGCCCAACTCTCACCGAGCGAGGCGACGCCCGAGCTGCTTGGTGTGTACATGACCGGCGGGCGCCAGGAGGTGGCGTGATGCCCGAGTCAACACTGAGTGCGCGTCTCAAGCGCATCGTCAACCCGGCTCAGGCACAAAACCGGCAACAGCTGATGCTGACCCTGGCCAGCTCGTTGTTCGCCATCGTGCTCGCTCTCGCCGTCGGTTCGCTGATCCTGGCGATCAGCGGCAAGGACTGGACCGCTCTGTTCTCCAAGATGGGCGCCAATCTCTCCGACCGCGGCAAGCTCGTCAACACGCTTCGCGAAGCCACGCCGCTGATGATCTCGGCGGTGGCAGTCGCCATCGGCTTCAAGATGAACATGTTCAACATCGGTGTCGAAGGCCAGTGGCTGATGGGTGCCTTCTTCGGCGCCGTCGTCGGTGCGCAGTTCTCGCTGCCGGCGCCGCTGCACATCGCCGTCATCTTCCTCGTCGCCGCTGCGGCGGGTGCCGCATGGGCCTCCATCGCCGGCGTCTTGAAGGTCTCCCGCGGCGTCAACGAGGTGATCGCGACGATCATGCTCAACGCGCTGGTCAACAACGTGTTGCAGTTCCTCTTCGACGAGTACTTCCGCTTCACCAAGCCGGGCGGCACGCTCGACGTGAAGACCAAGCCGATCCCCAGCACTGGCTGGCTGCCCGACATCGGACACTGGATCCCTGGCATCCCTCGCGGTCAGCTGTCCAGCGCGTTCATCCTCGCCTTGGTGATGGTGTTCGGCTATTGGCTCCTGGTGTTCAAGAGCCGCTTCGGTTTCCGCCTGCGCGCCTCCGGTGGCAACGCCACGGCCGCAGCCACCGGCGGCATCAACTCCAAGAAGCTGATCATCATCTCCATGGCCCTGTCCGGCGCTGTCGCCGGCCTGGTGGGAATGGACTACATCCTCGCTCAGCCCTCACACGCCTGGGGGCCCAGCCACACCACCGGCTACGGCTTCGACGGCATCTCGGTCGCTCTGCTGGGCCGCAACAACCCGCTCGGCATCCTGGTATCCGCCTTGCTGTTCGGCTTCCTCGACACGCTCGTCGGGCCACTCCAGTTGGCGAAGCTGCCCTCGGCAGTCATCCCGGTCATCAAGGCCGTGATCCTCCTCAGCGTGGTGATCGTCAACGAAGTCGTCGGTGTCCGCATGGCCAAGCGCACCTCCGAGCGCGCAGCCGCCGAACTCGAACTGGCAGGAGTCGCAGCATGAGCCTCACCACCGAAACCCCGGCGGAGAGGGTGAACGTCGTTCCCTTCGGCCGCCGCCTACTAGGTCACCGCACGCTGCTGATCGTCGGCTTCCTGTTCCTCACGATGTCGTTCATCCGCGCCAACGTGGACGGGGCGGCGAAGCTGTCCGCGTCGTTCACCGTGTTCACCACACTCGAGTTCACGGTGCCCATCCTCTTGGCCGGTCTCGCCGGTCTGTGGGCCGAACGCGTGGGCGTGGTCAACATCGGTATCGAGGGCATGATGATCCTCGGCACCTGGTTCGGTGCCGTCGGCGCATGGAAGTGGGGCCCGTGGGTGGGCCTGCTGCTGGCCATCATCGGTGGCTGCCTCGGTGGCCTGCTGCATGCGGTGGCGACGGTGACGTTCAACGTCAACCACATCATCTCCGGTGTCGCCATCAACCTGCTGGCGTTCGGCGCCATGCGCTTCATCTCCGAGCTGTGGTGGGGCCCAGGCGCGGACAATGTGCCGCAAGGTGCCGGTATCACCCAGTCGCCGCAGCAGAGTTCTGCCTTGCCACGGTTCGACTTCGCCTTCCTCTCCGGCGGGCACATCGGCTCGTGGAAGAGCCCGGACATGCTCGGCTGGCTCGAGCGACGCGGCTGGCCGGTCATCGGCGACCTCGCTTCCATTCTTCGCGGCTTCACCTGGCACGTCTCCGCCGGCACGCTGATCGCGCTGGTGTTGGTGCCGCTGACGGCATGGGTGCTGTGGCGCACTCGCTTCGGCCTGCGCGTGCGGTCGTCCGGCGAGTCGCCCGAGGCTGCCGAGTCCCTGGGCGTGCGGGTCACTTCGCTGCGCTATCGCGGCCTGATGATCAGCGGCGCCTTCGCCGGCCTCGGCGGTGGATACCTGTCGATCGTGGCCTCCAGCTACTACCGCCAGGGCCAGACGGCGAACAAGGGCTTCATCGGTCTCGCAACGATGATCGGTGGCAACTGGCGCCCTGTGGGCGTGCTGGCCAGCAGCTTCCTGTTCGGCTTCCCTGAGGCACTCAACCGAGTCGGGCGTGCGGCCTTGCCGCACCTGTTCTTGTTCGGCGCGATCGTCTGCATCGCATGGGGTCTGTTGTCGCTCTACCGGCGGCGCTGGATCGCGTTCGGCGTCAGCGTGCCGCTGACCGTGCTGCTGTTCGTCATGTGGAACCGCATCGACGAGATCCCCGAGTCGCTGACCACCGGCGTGCCGTACCTGCTGACCCTGATCGTGCTGGCCATGGCTAGTGCTCGCCTGCGGCCACCTGCTCACGCCGGTCTGCCGTACAAACCGGGCGAAGGTCACTGATCCAGGAGGTTCCGATGAGCGGCCCCCTCGCCGATGTGAGGGTGCTCGACCTGACCGCCGTGGTGATGGGCCCGTTCGCGACTCAGATCCTCGGCGACCTCGGCGCGGACGTGATCACCGTCGAGGACGTCAAAGGCGACACCAACCGCACGATGGGCGTCGGTCCACACCCGCAGTTCTCCGGCGTGTCGCTGAACCTGCTGCGCAACAAGCGCAACATTTCGCTGAACCTGCGCCACCCCGATGGGCTGGAGGCCTGCCTGCGGCTGTGCGAGTGGGCCGACATCGTCATCACCAACTTGCGGCCTGGCTCGCTGCGGCGGCTGGGGCTGGACTACGAATCCGTTCGGGTGCGCAACCCGCGGGTGATCTTCTGCCAGGCCCAGGGCTGGCCCACCGACTCGCCCGACGCGGACAAGGCGGCCTACGACGACGTCGTGCAGGCTGCGGCCGGCGTGGCGGCAACCTTCGAGCTGCGTGACGGCGAGCCGGCGCTGGCCCCCACGATCATGGCCGACAAGCTGTCCGGGGTGACGATCGTGTACGGCGTGCTGGCCGCGCTGCATCACCGCGACCGCACCGGCGAGGGCCAGCGGCTGGAGGTGCCGATGGTCGACGTCGTGCGCTCGTTCATGCTCACCGAGCACGCCTCGGGCGCAGTGCAAGAGCCGCCGCAGAGCCGCGCCGGATTGCCGCGTGTGCTCCTGCCCGGGCGTCATCCGCAGCGCACCAAAGACGGCTGGATCCAGGTGCTGCCCTACACCGATCAGAACTACCGCGACCTGTTCGCCACCGTCGGCCGCCATGCGCACGACGACGAACGCTTGAGCACCCGCTGGGCCCGCCTGGAGAACGCCCGCGAGCTGTACGCCGAGGTCGCCGAACTGATGCTCACCCGCACGACCGCGGAGTGGTTGGCCTACTGCGCGGTGAAGGACATCCCCGCCGGGCCGGTGCGCACGCTCGACGAACTGGTGGAGGAACTGCCCGTCGCCGACCACCCGATCGCCGGCCTGTACCGCCAGATCAACCCGGCCGTCACCTACGACGCCACCCCGGCCGAGGTGCACCGCCATGCCCCCCTGATCGGCGAGCACGGCGACGAGATTCTCTCCCAGTTGGGCTACACGGCCGAACAGATCGCCAGCCTGCGTGCGGACGACGTGCTGCGCAGCGTCGACGCCGACCACCCTGCCCTCTCGTAACCCCAAGTTGGCATTCAGGCGGGATGCAGGCCCTGCTGAACGCCGACTTGACGCGAGCGCGGCTGGGGCTAGCGGGTGAGTTCGCTGATGGCCTGAACTTCGATGCCGCCGCGGGGGCGCTGCGTGAGGGTGACCTTCACGGACTTCGGCTGGGCCGACTGCATGACCTCGCCGGCGATCTCCGCAGCGAGCGCCTCGGCGAACACGGCGCGGTCGCGGAAACCCCACAGGTAGAGCTTCAAGCTCTTGGACTCGATGCACCACTGATCGGGCACGTACTCGATGACCACCGTGGACAGATCGGGCTGTTGGGTGACCGGGCACATCGAGTTCAGCTCGTCGTTGGTGAACTTCACCAGCGTCACATTGGCCGGCGCAGGGAACACTTCCACGTGCTCCACGGCGTGACGGACGGTGTTGCCCAAGATGGTGAGCTGCGGAGCCGACTCCATGGGCGAAAGCCTACGCTGGCGCCCATGAACATCCGCTCGCTGCCCAAGGTGCTGTTGCACGACCATCTCGACGGGGGCCTGCGCCCCGCCACCGTGGTGGAGTTGGCCAGCGAATACGGCTACAAGAACCTGCCCACGCACGACGTTGACGAGCTGGCCGCATGGTTCAACCGGGGCGCCAAGCGCAACGACCTGGTGCTGTACCTGGAGACGTTCGCGCACACCGTCGGCGTCATGCAGCACCGCGACGCGATCGAGCGGGTCAGCTACGAGTGCGCACAGGACCTCGCCGCCGACGGTGTGGTCTACGCCGAGGTGCGCATGGCGCCCGAGCTGTGCACCGAGCAAGGGCTCACCCTCGACGAGGTCGTGGAGGCCATCCTGGACGGCTTCCGGCGCGGCTCGCAGGGCACCGGCCTGACGATCTACCTCATCTGTTCCGCGATGCGCACGGCGGCGCACAGCAAGCAGATCGCCGAGCTCGCCGTCCGCTGGCGCGACCGCGGCTGTGTGGGTTTCGACATCGCCGGCGCGGAGGCCGGTTACCCGCCCACCCGCCACCTCGACGCGTTCGAATACGTGCGCCGCGAGAACTTCCACATCACCATCCACGCGGGTGAGGCGTTCGGCCTGCCCAGCATCTGGGAAGCCGTGCAGTTCTGTGGCGCCGAACGGCTCGGCCACGGCGTGCGCATCATCGACGACATCACCGGCCCGGTCGGCGACGAACAACTCGGCCGCCTGGCCACGTTCGTGCGCGACCGGCGCATCCCGCTGGAGCTGTGCCCCACCAGCAACGTCGGCACGGGCGTCTGCCCCACGATCGCCGACCACCCCATCGGCATGCTGCGCCGCCTGCGGTTCCGCGTCACGCTCAACACCGACAACCGGTTGATGAGCGCGATCACGATGACCAAGGAGATGGAGCAGCTGCGCGATGCCTTCGGCTGGGGCCTCGACGACTTCCAGTGGGTCACCATCAACGCGATGAAGAGTGCATTTGCACCCTTCCCCGAGCGCCTGCAGATCATCGATCAGGTGATCAAGCCTGGCTATGCCGCGGCTCGCGCCGCCGGCTGATCAGCTACCTGCGCACATCCAGCTGCCGGTGATGGTGCCGCTGGCATCGCTGTAGCTGAAGGTGCCGGTGAGCTGGTCCGCGTTGACCGTCATCGAGCCGGTGCCGTACACCTCTGCGCTGCTGGTGGCCACCCGCACATCGGCCGGGTAGGTGCCGGGGCCGGTGTACTCGCCCTGCGCCGTCAAGCTGAAGCCGACGACCGGAGCCGGGCTGGTGACACCGTCGGTCATCACGCCGAACTCGTAGACGACGGTGAAGATCTTGCCCAGCGAGTCCAGCGTCCACGGGCCGCCACAGATGGCGAGGCTGGAGGTGGACGTGAGGTCGGCCAGCGTCATCGTGCCGGCGATGCTGCCCGGCTGGTCGATGGTGACGCTCAGGTCGGTGAGGGTGACGGAGCCGTCGCCCGCGTCGGTGGAGCCGCCGTCGCTGGAGCCGCCACCACCGGCGGCGGACTGCGAGCGGTCGATCAGCACAGTGTCCAGCAGGTGGCCGAGCGCCAGCACCTGGTCGCGGGTGACGGTGCCCTGAATGCCGGTGACACCCACCAGCCAGCCGCGGATGTTGGCGTCCAGGAAGGGCAGGCCGCCGGACTCTTGGTAGTAGCCCTCCACGCCGACGTCGACGCGCTCCTGATCGGTGGGCAGGTTACCCTCCGGCGCGTCGAGCATGAAGATCTGGAACCCGATGGAGCGGCCGTCAGCGGAGTACCACTGGCACTCCGCCAGTTCGTCGGCGTGTGCCTCGTTGGGGTTCCACTGGCCTTCGGCGTCACCGAAGATCGATGCCATCTGCTCCTGAGTCAGAATGCTGCAGCCAGGCGTGACCGCCGGGTCGACCGTTCCGGCCGTCGTCTGACCACCATCGCCCAGGGTGACTTCGCTGCCGCCCGCGGCATCGGTGGTGTCGGACTTCTTGGAATCGCTGCTGCACGCGGCCAACAGGGCGAGCAGGAGGAGGGGTGAGATGATCCGTCGCATCCGGACATTCAACCATCTGCCACACTCGCGGGTATGGCAGTAGCGCTTCACGTCGTCGACCATCCGCTCATCGCCGACTCGCTCACGCGGGTTCGCGACAAGGACACCCCCAACGCATTGTTCCGGCAGGAACTGGAGCGCATCGGCACGCTGCTGATGGCCGAGGCCACCCGTGGCCTGCCCACCCATGCGGTCCGCGTGCAGACCCCGCTGACCGAGACCCTCGGCCGCCAGCTGGACAGCCAGCCGGTGGTCGTGCCGGTGCTGCGCGCCGGCCTCGGCTTCCTGGGCGCCGCGCAGGATCTGCTGCCGAACGCCGACGTCGGGTTCATCGGCGTCGCCCGCGACGAGAACACGCACCTGCCCAAGCCGTACGTCAACAAGCTGCCCGAGACGCTCGCGGGTCGTCAGTGCATCGTGCTCGACCCGATGCTGGCCACCGGTGGCTCGCTGGCGCACACCATCGACCTGCTGCTGGAGCGCGGCGTCACCGGCACGATCATCGTGGTGTGCGTCTTGGCCGCACCGGAGGGTGTGGAACTGCTGCGCCAGAGCAGCGCGGACATCGCCATCTACACCGCTGCTCTCGACGAGCGCCTCACCGAGACCGCCTTCATCTGGCCGGGCCTCGGCGATGCGGGCGACCGCCAATTCGGGTCGCCCGCATAGCCGATTCGGCCGCGTCGCTGGTCAGACCAGCGTCATGTTGGGTTCGCCGTTGGCGTTCAACCCGGTTCCACGGTTGCACACGCCGCCGCGCACGTTGCCGCCGTTGTAGGCCTGACGCACACAGTTGCGGATGGCCTTCTCACCCCACCAGTTGGGGTGCAGGCTCTCCTGCACGTAGTACGGGCCGAACACGGTGCTGACGGTGCGGATCTGCGCGATCCACTCGGTGGCATCGCTGGCGCCGGCGACGGTCCAGTTGGCCTTGCCGCTGTTCTCCATCAGGTTGACGGTGTTCTCGCACAGACGACGTCCGTTGAACGCCGCGGCCAGGTCCAGCACCACCACGTTGCCGGCGCTGTTGGCCGTCGTGGCGGCACCCTTGACGGCGTTGTTGATCTTCACCAGCGCGGTTGCGTTGGCCCAGTTGGCGTCGTTGTTCCAGAAGCCGCAGCCACCGGTGCTCTGACGGGTGTAACCGGACTCGCTGTAGCGGAAGCCGGTGCCGTTCGGGATCGGCGACGGGTAGGTCTGCACCACGATCTTGTACTGCGCAGTGGTGTAGCCGGCGTTGGCCATCGCGGTCTTGACGTTGTTGATCGCACCCGTGATCGCGTTCTGCTGCGCCGTGATGTTCGCGGCGGTGAAGTTGGCGACCACCGAGCTGTCGTCGTTGCAGTAGTCCTTCCACCACGACGGCGAGAGCAGGAAGTCGCTCACGCACGACTGAATGATGTCGGCGAAGTTGAAGTTGTTGCCGCCGATGCTGAGCTGCACCATCTTCACGTTGTGCGTGGCGGCGAAGTTCTGCAGCATCAGCGCCTGGCCCTGGTTGCCACCGCTGTTGTAGAAGTCGATGCCCGGCTTGAAGTAGCCGTCGCTGCTGGTGAACGTGCTGGTCTTGGCACCCGAGCAGGCGAGGTTGAGGCTGTTCACGCCCCCACCGATGTGGATCTCCGCCGCAGTGCTGCGGTGGCAGCGGTTGATCGTTTCCGCCGTGTGTGTGGCGTTGTCGTAGTACGCCGCCGAGCCGCCGGCGTCGACGCTGGCCGAACTGCTGTTGCTGTTGCCCGCCCAACGGCCGCCTTCGCCCGAAATGTACGAGTCGCCCAAGCTGACGACCCACGGCGTCCCCACGCCTGGACCGTCCGCCAGCACCGTCGTTGCCGACGACACCACTGGCACGAACACCGTGCTGGCCAGGAGCGCGACTGCACCCACCATCTTCCGCTTCACATGAACCCCCTCGTTCATCGATGTGACGTCGGACACTCTAGTTACCCGTGAGTAGCTATGTCGACACTTGACTGTTCAAGCATTTCGGGCCGGCGAGTGCGGACCGACGGTCAGGCGAGCAGCGCGGCCAGTTCGCCCAGCAAATCGGCAGGGTCGATGCCGATGCCCTCGCCGTACAGCTTCACCTTCGGTTCCGTGCCGCTGGGGCGCACCTGCAGGCGCACCGCATCGCCCAACTGCAGACGCAGCAATCCGGCTTCATCGAACCACTGCACCTCGGTGACCGCGCGGCCACCCACCTCGGCGGGCGGGTTGGCGCGCATACGAGCGACGGCCGCGGCGCCATCGGCCGGAGGCATGCGCACCGACTGCTCGGCCATGATGTGGCGGCCGTGGCGCTCGGCGATCGCGTCGAGGCGCTGCTGCAGGGTGACCCCGTCGGCGGCGGCGACGGCGGCGATCTCGGCCATCAGCACGGCGGCGGTGATGCCGTCCTTGTCCAGTGGTTGGCCGGTGACCAGGTAGCCGAGTGCCTGCTCGTAGCCGAACACGAACCGCAGCTCGGGGTGTTCCAGCACGGTGTGGCCGATCCACTTGAACCCGGTGTAGGTCTCGAGGCAGGTGGCTCCGTGTGCAGCAGCCATCGTGCCGAGCAGCGAGGAGGACACGAGCGTGGTGACCACCAACCGGTCGGTGCCCTGCGTGTGGCGCAGGATGTGGTCGGCGAACAACCACCCGATCTCGTCACCGCGCAGCTTGCGCCAGCCGCCGTCCGGCGTGGGGATGGCCGCACCCAGCCGGTCGGCGTCCGGGTCGTTGGCCAACGCGATGGCCGCACCGCTGGTCTCGGCCAGCGCGAGCAACAGGTCCATCGCCCCCG
>CAZREK010000022.1:0-15331 GCA_964598965.1 uncultured Bifidobacterium sp.
CGCCATCGTGACCGACGAACGTCACGAACCCACCGTGAGCGGCCAGCGCCGGGTTGACTTCGGTATCGACGACGCGCACGACTTCTGCGCTGAGGTCGTCGTCGTGCACCAGACCCTCCACCACCGGCGGCTGCGGCTTGTTCGGGTTGCGGATGACCAGGCCGGCGCGCTCGCTGTGGTCCAGCGTCGCGCCCTCCAGCAGTTCGAGACTGTTCGCCGGAATGATCACCTTCAGCGCCAAGTCGCCGTCGCGGTGCGTACGCACCTCGTCGGTGAACGCCGCTTGGGTGACGACGTCGAAGGCGAGGTCGTAGCGGAAGTCCTCGCCGGGCTTGCTGATGATCTCCAGCCGCAGACCGAGACGGTCGGCGTCGGGTTCCTCGTCGCGCAACGCGGCGAGCGCGGCGAGCGCCTCGGGGGTGATCGTGATGATCGAGTGGACGGCGTCGGGGGCGAGCGGGCTCACACGGTCACGATAGCGGCGCTCTCCCGATTGTTAGGCAGGCTTCACCACCGGCGGCGTGACGCCCGACCAGTCACGTCGGCGCCGGGGCGCCGCCGTTTCCGCCTGCGCAACTGACAGAATCGCAGCCATGTCTCGCCTCGCTCCCTCGCGTCTCGTCGCGGCCTCGCTGGCCGTGGCCGCCGCCGCCCTCGCCGCCTGCAGCAGCGACTCCGCCAACACCGCTGCCAGCAGCACCACGCTGGCGCTCTCCACGGCGCCGCCCACCTTGGCCTCGACGACGCCTCCCACCACCGAGGAAGCGACCACCACCACCGAGGCGCCCAAGGTCACCTACCCGCTCACGGGTCTCGAGGTCACCGATCCGGCGGCCGCTGCTCGCCCGGCGATCGTCGCCAAGATCGGCAATTACGACAAGCACCCGCAGACGGGTTTGAACTCCGCCGACATCGTCTTCGAGGAGATCATCAACGACCACGTCAGCCGTTTCGCCGCGGTGTTCCACAGCACCACCCCGCCGGACATCGTCGGCCCGATCCGTTCTGGCCGCATCCAGGACGTCAACCTACTGACCTCGCTGAACCACCCGATCCTGGCCTGGGCCGGCGGCAACGCGACCGTCACCAACGAGATCATCGACAGCACGCTGGTCAACATGAACATGACCCACTGCAACGGGGCGTGCTTCCGCATCGACTTCGACAAGGGTCCGTACAACCTGTACTTCGACATCGCCAAGGCCTGGACCGTCGCCCCCGAAGGTGGCCAGACCCCGCCGCCACAGTTCAACTACCGCCCCGCCGACGCAGCAGCCCCTGGCGGCCCCGCGACTGTTGTCGAGTTGAACCTCGACTCGTACAAGGTGAAGTGGACCTACAACGCGGCCACCGGTCTCTACGAACGTGAGCAGAACAACAAGCCGGACAACGAGCGCAACGGCGACCTGGTCACCACCAACAACGTGTTGATCCTGGTGATGAAGTACAAGCCCGGCCATGGCAGCCCCGACGCACAGAGCTTGGGCAGCGGTGAGGTCTACCTGCTGACTGCCGGCACGGCAGTGCACGGCACGTGGAGTCGCGACGACAACACGCAGCCGTTCACGCTGGTCGCCGATGACGGCACGCCGATCCTGCTCACCCCCGGTCGCACCTTCATCGAGTTGCCCCGCACGGAGGACCCGATCGCCGTCTCCTGACGGTCGGCTGGGCGGTACACTCGCCGCACACGACATGGGGAGCTCGCGGAAGCGGGCTGAGAGGGTGGCTACCGCCACCGACCCGAGAACCTGATCTGGGTAATGCCAGCGGAGGGATGCACATGGGCAAACTCGCAGTAGTGGTGGTGGGCGGTGGCCCTCTGTCACCGCACGCCGAACAGGCCTGGCAAGAGCTGGTCGATGCCACCGCCGAGGTGGAGGTGATCGCCGCGGACAGTGGCCTGGACCACGCCATCGCCGCAGGCATCGAACCCGACCGGCTGGTCGGCGATCTCGACAGTGTCAGCGCTGCTGGACGCATGTGGGCCTACGCGCACGGGGTGGACATCGACGAACACCCGACCGACAAGGACGCAACGGACACCGAACTGGCACTGGCCGCTGCAGTCTCCGACCCGCAGCTCACCGATCTGTTGCTCCTCGGCGGGCTCGACCCACTGGTCGACGACCGCCTCGACCACGTCCTCGGCAACTTGCTGGTGCTCGGCCACCCCGCACTCGCCACGTTCCAGTCGGTGCGAGCGATCGTCGGTGCCAGCTTAGTCGTCGTGCTCCACCCCGGCGGTCGCGCCGACCTGGGCCTCGATGCCGGTCAGACGTTCTCGCTGCTGGCCCTGCACGGCCCGTGCCGCGGGGTTTCGGTCACCGGCGCGCGCTGGCCGTTGAGCGGGGCCGAGCTCACCGGCTACGAAGCTCGCGGCCTCAGCAATGTGTCGGACGGCAGCACCATCGTCGGTGTCGCCGAAGGAGTTCTCACGGTGGTGATCCCATGAAGCGTTCGGTTGGGCTGCTGATGGCGGCGACAGCATTGACGGCCACGGTGGCCGCGTGTGGGGACGAGAAGTCGCCGACGCGTTCGGTCACGCTCGTGACGTACTCGTCGTTCCCCGGCGCGGGAACCTCGCTGAACGACGCGCTGGCGGAGTTCACCAAGGACACGGGCATCGAGGTGGAGATCCTGTCGGGCGGCGACGCGGGCACGATGGTCACCAAGGCCGTGCTGACGGCCGGTAACCCCGAAGGCGACGTGATGTGGGGCGTCGACAACACCTTGTTGTCCGCTGCCGTCGACGGCAAGGTGTTCGCTTCCGCTCCGGTGCAGGTGGACTACGGCGACGTCTGCGTGAACTACGACATCGCTTGGTTCGCTGACCACTCGCTGGACCCGCCGCAGACCCTCGACGACCTGATCGATCCCGCCTACAAGGACCTACTGGTGGTGGAAGACCCGGCCGCGTCATCGCCGGGCCTGGCCTTTCTGCTGGCCACGATCGCCGACAAGGGTGAGGGTTGGCAGGACTACTGGCAGGCACTCGCGGACAACGGGGTGGAGGTCGCCGACAGCTGGGACGTTGCCTACTACGAGCGGTTCAGCGGGGCCGCCGGCAGCCCCGGCGACCGGCCGTTGGTGGTCAGCTACGGCAGCAGCCCGCCCGCCGAGGTCGTGTTCGCCGACCCGCCGCGCGACGACGCGCCCACCGGTGTGTCCGCCGGGACGTGCTTCCGTCAGCTGGAGTATGCGGGCGTCCTGCGCGGCACCGACGACCCCGACGGGGCACAGCAGTTGGTCGACTTCCTCACCTCCGCGCGCTTCCAGCAGGAGTTGCCGCTGAACCTGTTCGTGTACCCCGCGAACACCGAGGTGACGTTGCCTGAGGTGTTCACCAGATTCGCCGTCATCCCCGACCAGCCGTGGACGATCGACCCGGCCGAGATCGCGGCCAACCGCGAGCAGTGGCAGGACGAGTGGCACGCGATCATGACCGGCTGAACCGGTCGGTGCGCCGCAACCGGTTGCCGCGCTGGGCCGCGCCTGCCTTGGGCGCGCTGCCGGCAGTGGCGATGGTGGTCTTCTTCGTCTGGCCGGTCGGCACCCTTCTGGCCCGGGTGGTGCGCTGGCACGCGATCACTGACACGCTGCACTCACCACGTCTTGGCGAGGTGTTGTGGTTCACCACCTGGCAAGCGCTGGCCAGCACCGCGCTGACGCTGCTGGCCGGGTTTGCACCGGCCTACGTGCTCGCCCGCTACCGCTTCCCTGCTCGCCGGCTGGTGCTGGCCGCGGTCACCGTTCCGTTCATGCTGCCCACCGTCGTGGTGGGAGCCGCCTTCCTCGCCCTCTTGCCCGACGACTGGCACGGCACCGCGGCCGCGGTGTTGGTGGCCCACGTGTTCTTCAACGTCGCGGTGGTCGTGCGCCTGCTGGCCCCCTCGTGGGCCGCGCTGCCCACGGGCCTCACCGACTCGGCGCGCACGCTGGGGGCCCGCCCATCGCAAGTGCTGCGTCATGTCGTGTTGCCGCTGCTGCGGCCGGGGCTGTGGTCGGCCGCCAGCGTGGTGTTCCTGTTCACGTTCACCGCCTACGGCACCGTCCGCCTGTTGGGTGGCAGCAGCCACGCCACCATCGAGGTGGAGGTCGCCCGCCGCGCCACGCAGTTGGGTGACGTGGACGGTGCGGCCGTGCTGTCCGTGCTGCAGATGGTGGTCCTTGCGGCGGTGATCGTGGTCGCTGCTCGTCGCCAGCGCGCGACGAGTATCGAGCTGGCGGGCGAGCCGACGGTGCGGACGGCGCGCACAGTTCGCGAACGCTGGCTGGTGGGTTCGGTGGCGACGGTGACCACGGTGGCGATGGTGGTGCCGCTGGCGACGATGGTGGCGCGGTCGGTGCGCTTGGGTGGCAACTGGTCGCTGACCGCGTGGCGCACCTTGGGCAGCGCGCAACTGCGGCCGGGTGTGGGGCTGGGGGTGGATCCCCTGGCATCACTGTCGGCCTCGCTGAAGTCCGCGCTGGTGGCAACGGTGCTCAGCGTCGTGGTCGGTGGTCTGGCCGCGTTGGCGATCGGCAGCGCTCGTCGCCACGGCAAGCTGCTGGACGTCGGGTTGATGCTGCCGCTCGGCACCTCCGCCGTCACCATCGGCCTTGGCGTGCTGATCACGTTCGACACGGCCCCGCTGGACTGGCGGGCGGAGTGGTGGTTGGTGCCAGTGGGCCATGCGCTGGTGGCCACCCCGTTCGTCGTGCGCTCGCTGGTGCCCGTGCTGCGCGCGATCCCAGGTGGGCTGACCGACGCGGCAGCCACGCTCGGGGCGTCGCCGTGGCGGGCGTGGTGGCACGTGCAGGTGCGTCGACTGTGGCGTCCCCTGGCCGGCGCCGCCGGGCTGGCGGCAGCGATCTCGCTGGGCGAGTTCGGGGCCACCACGTTCCTCACTCGCAGCGGACGCGAGACGTTACCGATCGCCATCGACCGTCTGCTGTCGCGTGCCGGGCAGATCCCGCGCGCCCAGGCATTCGCGCTAGCCACCATCCTGTTGGTGGTGACAGGTGCGATCGCCGCGGTCGCCGACCGCACCATCAACCGCGAAGGAGGTGTCCGTGACGCTCGAGGTGCGTGATCTCGTGGTGCGCTTCGGCGAGCGCACAGTGCTGGACGGCGTCGGCCTGGAAGTGGCCGACGCAGAGGTCGTTGCCGTGCTGGGGCCGTCCGGTTCCGGCAAGAGCACACTGCTGCGCGTCATCGCCGGGCTGTTGGCGCCCGACGCGGGCAGCGTGCTGCCGGACGGCGCGGACGTCACCGATCTGCCCGCGCACCGGCGCGGGGTGGGTCTGGTCTTCCAGGACGAGCAGTTGTTCCCACACCTGGATGTGGCTGCCAACATCTCGTTCGGTCTGCGCATGCAGGGCGCGACACGACAGTCCGCCGCCGAGCGGGTGGAGGAGTTGCTGACGCTGGTGGGCCTAGCGGGTTTCCATGACCGGCGGGTCGGCAGCCTCAGTGGTGGCGAGGCCAAGCGTGTGGCCCTCGCACGCTCGCTGGCGCCGCGGCCGAAGGTGCTGTTGCTGGACGAGCCGCTCACCGGGCTGGACCGCGAATTGCACGATCGCCTGGTCACCGATCTGGCCGAAGTGCTACGGGCCACCCACACCACGGCGGTGCTCGTGACTCACGACCGCGACGAGGCCGCCGCGATCGCCGAGCGCACCATCAGCCTGGCAAGCTGAGCGGCCATGACTACGCCTGTGCTGCGCGTCGGCTTCCTCGGCGCCGGGCTGATCGCCACCTACCACTCCAAGATGCTGCACATCGGCCGGGCTCCGGTCGTGCGGGCCGGTGTGTACGACCCGGACCGCGAACGTGCCGAGGCGTTCGCCGCGGCCAGCGGCCATCATGTCGTCGACAGCGAGGACGAGGTCATCGAGCACTGCGACGCGGTGTACATCTGCACCTGGACGTGCGAGCACGCCCGCCTGCTGAACAAGGCGGTGGCTGCGGGGAAGCATGTGTTCTGCGAGAAGCCGTTGGCCTTCACCGCGGCTGAGGCGGCCACGATGGCGGCAGCGGCCGATGCCGCGGGCGTCACCCACCAGGTCGGCCTGGTGCTGCGTCACGCGCCCAGCTTCCTGTGGGCGCGCGAGCTGATCCACGACCCCGCCGCGGGTCGTGTCATGACTGTCGTCTTCCGCGACGACCAGTTCATCCCCATCCAGGGCCACTACGCCAGCACCTGGCGAGCGGACCGCGAGAAGGTGGGTGCCGGCACGCTCATCGAGCACAGCATCCACGACGTCGACATGCTGCGCTTCCTGGTGGGCGATGTCGCGACCGTCAGCGCGCACACCGCCAACTTCCACGGCCACGACGGCATCGAGGACGTCGCCACTGCGGTCCTTCGCTTCCAGAACGGCGCCACCGGCACGCTCACCAGCGTGTGGCACGACAACTTGGCGCGGCCCAGCTTGCGCAGGGTGGAGGTGTTCTGCGAGCGGCGTCACGTGGTGATCGACGGCAACGACTGGTTCGGCCCTGTCAGCTGGACCGACAGTGACGGCACAACAGGCTCGCTGAAAGACGACGAACTGGAGGCCGCGGTCTCCCCACTGCGCGACGGAGCGAGCAACAACCCCGACCTCGAGTTCGTGCGCGCCGCACTGGATCACCGCCCGGCAGCGCCAGACCTGCACACTGCCGTCGCCGCGCATCATCTGGTCGACGCGATCTATGCCTCCGCCGCCGCGGACGGGCAGTCGGTGCGGTTGTGAGCGACCAGCCACAGGTCGTGGAACTGACGGCGGAAGAGACCCATCCGCTGCGCTTGGCCGTCCTGCGCTTCGACACGCCCACCAAGGTGGTGGAGTTTCCGGAGGACAACTGGCCGGGCGCATTGCACCTCGGCCTCCGCGTGGGCGACGAGTTGGTGGCGACCTCCACGTGGGTGCCGCGTCCGCACAACGGTGAGCCCGGCGTGCAACTGCGCGGCATGGCGACCTCTCGAGCCGTGCAGGGTGCCGGGTACGGCGGTCTGTTGCTGGAAGCCGGGTGCGCCCGTCTGCAAGCCGACGGCGTGCAACTGGTGTGGGCCAACGCTCGCGATGCAGCGCTGGCGTTCTACCTGCGCCACGGCTTCGAGGTGGACGGTGAAGGCTTCATCGACGCCAACACCCAGTTGCCGCACCATCAGATCGTGCGCCGCTTCTGCCGCTGAGGAACATTCGCCGTACCCAGTAGGGGTGTGAGTTCGGCGGCGATTCCCTCCCCTGTCCAGCTGGAGCGTGCGGCGACGCTGCGCCGGTTGGCGCGCGAGATGGAGGCGCTGCGGGTGCTGGACGTGCACCGCCGCGCAGGGCCGGACACGTGGGTGGGGCCCACCGCGCAATGCTGCCTCGACGAACTGCTGTTGCATCGGCGCGCGATCCTGGCGGCGGCCGACAGCTTGCGCGCCGCAGCCCGGCGCCTGGAGTGCGCCCCGTGACGTTGCTGGCCTACGACCCCGAGCGGCTGGCGTCGCTGCACGTGCAGATGCGTGGGGCGGTGGCCGAGCGCGTGCACGCGGACGACCCGGCCGCATTCGAGGCGATCCGCATCGTGCAGCGCGCGCAGCACGCGCTGGAGCACGTGTGGATGCCGCTGGTGCGACGGCTGTTGGCGAACGACCCGATGGGCGCACCTGGCGAGGTGCTGCGCCTGGACGGCACAGGCGGCGAGGGTGCCGCCACCGCCATGGTGCAGCTGCTGGACGGGTACGCGCCGATGGAGGCCGCGCAGGTGTTGTCCACGCTCGGCCTGCACGGCGCGGCGCTGGCCGAGGCGGTTGACCGGCTGGTGCGCCGCTGGCGCGACGATGTGGCCGGTCGTGCATCCTCCGTGCCGTCCGACCAACTCGCCGACCTCACCCGTCCGAACCCGTGCGATGCGCTGTTCCGCTTGTTGATCGCCGACCCGGTCGCCGCCGGCCGCTACCTCGAGCTGGCAGGCGAGCACCCGCTGACCGTCCTGGAAGCCACTGGCGACGCGGAGCTGATGCACCAGTTGGTGCTCGCTGCGACGTCGCCGGCGGTGGTGAACGCACAGGAGGCCGGACGACTCCTGGCGCCGCTGTTGCGCGAATACCTGTCCGGCTGGCGGCCGCTGGATGCGTTCGGCCTGGGTGACCCCGATTGGCCGGTGTTCCTCGCGGATGTGCTGGCACCTTGGACGCTGCAGTTGGCACCACTGGCCGACGCGTGGCCGCTGACACCAGACGAACGGCGCGCGGTGTTGCAGATGCTGGTGGACGACGATCGCGCGCTCCAGCGGTTTGTCAGCAGCGGCGAGGAGGTGCGAGCCGAACTGGCACGCGAGATCGGTTCCGCGGGCGATGCGGACCAGGAGCTGGTTGCGTCGTACAGCGGGCTGATGGCGCAACTGCTGATCAATCGCCGCTACGACGACGAGGCACAGTCGCAGGCGAGCTGGGAGTTTCTCCTGACCATCGCCGGCACGGCCACGACGTTCCTGCCCGGTGGCGTGCCCATGGGGTTGGCCAGCAGCGCTAGCACGGCAATCGTCGACGAGGTGCTGCCGTTCGACCCGGGGCGCGCCGCACGCGACGAGGCGTACGCCCAGGATTACGTGCGCACGGTGCAGGCGGCCGCGGTTGCCCACGCGGTGTACCGCCACTGGCTGCAGGAGGGGACCATCACCGCCACGACTCCCCCGCCACCCATGCCCGACCCCGACCCCGACGGCTGCCCACCACTGGTGGACTATCGAACGCGCTTCACCGACTGGCTGGCCACGCTGCCCGGCGGCGCCGATGGTGAGCTGGCCGAGCACATCGACCGCCTGGTGGAACCGTGGTGCAACGCGTACGCGGCCGGCGAGTCGCAGGGCAGGTGATCACGCGATGCCCGCGACCTTTGCCACAATCACTGAATGACCCCTCAACAACTGGCTGCGCTGCCGCGCCCGCTGGCGTTCGTGCTACCTGGTGGCGGTGCGTTGGGGTCGTACCAGGTGGGCGTGCTGAAGGCACTCACCGAAGCCGGCGTGCAGCCCGATCTGCTGGTGGGCGTGTCCGCCGGGTCGGTCAACGCGGCGATGCTGGCCTGGAACCCTGGCCCCGACGGTGTGGCGCGACTGGAACACATGTGGCGGTCCATCCGCCGCCGCGACCTCATGCGACTGCAGGTCGGACGTTTCGCGATGGCCATCGCCGGACGGCACCCCAGCTTCGTCGACAACCTGCACGGCAAGCGGTTCCTCACTCGCCAGTTCGGTGGCCGTCGGCTGGAACTGGCGCCACAACGTGTGGCGCTGGTGGCCACCGATCTGTCCACCGGTGAGGCGGTGGCGATCACCGAGGGAGAGACCGTACGCGCCGTGCTGGCCAGCAGTGCGTTCCCCGGCGTGTTCCCGCCGGTGGAGATCGACGGCCGCGTGTTTGTCGACGGCGGCGTGGTGGCCGACGTGCCGCTGGACCTGACGCTGCAGTTGGGCGCGGCATCAGCGTTGGTGCTCAGCGTGCCGTGGCTAGCCGCTGGAACCGTGCCCAAGCACGCGCTCGACATCTTGTTCCGCGCCAGCTCGTTGGGTGTCGAGGCGCACGGGCGCACCATGCTGCGCCGCCCGCCTGCCGGGTTGACCGTCGTGGAGATCCCCGCGCCCACCACCGAGGTCACCACGTTCGACGTGGACCGGTCCGTCAGCGTGCTCGATCAGGGCCACGCGTGCGCGCGTGAATGGTTGTCGCGCGACTGACTGTTGACCGTCAGGGGACGGGCACTGTCGTGTGCAGCACGTCCTGCACACCCTCACGCACTTGCACGATCAGCTCGAGTTCCCAGTCGCCGCTGCGCGGCAAGGTCAACCGGCCCTGGTAGTGGTTCGCGCCTTCGCGCTCGAGCGTGATCGGTACGTCGACGAGTCCCGCTGACGTCAGCGACACGCGACCTTTCACATCGACGATGGGGATGATCGAGCCGCCGGGTGGAGTGAGGAAGATGTGCACCTCGTTGCCCCCGACAGCACCCGGGCTGAGCGAGACGACGGCGATGAGCCCGTCGGGTGCTGCGAGCTGCGCGGCGAACGGAGCAGCCGCAGCCGAGGTCCGTGGCGGCAAGGCGGTGATGCTGGCGGCAAGGCCCAGCACACCCAAGCCGAGGGCAACCTCTGCCAACAGTGCGGGGCGAAGGGTGCCGGCGGAGCGCCGCTGCACCAGGAAGCGTGCGGTCGCGGCGAGCAGCAGGATCCCTGCGACTAGGCCGATCTTCACCAGCAGCTCGCGGCCCCACTCGCTGTCCGTGAGCGACCCGATGCCAGGGCCCAGCCGCAAGGTGGCAGCGATGCCGGTGGCGATTGCCAGCGGAAAGGCGGCGATTGCCGTCCTCGAGAAGCGCTTCGCCAACGTCGCGCCCTCATCGGTGGCGAGCGAAGGCCGCGACAGTGACGCGAGCACGATCACGCCACCGAGCCACAAGGCCATCGACGCGAGGTGCACCATGTCCACCGCTACCCAGATCGCCGCACCGGCCTCCGCTCCAGGATGGCCGACTGCCGCGAACGTCACCAGCACCGCGAGGGCGAGCGCGCCTTCGATCCAGCGTCGCCACGAGGCGGGGAGGCGCTGCACGGACAACGCGACCGCGCACCAGGCGAGTGCGAACCCGATGCGTGCCTTCAGCAACCCTCCGGTGCGCGTGTCGGACACGGCACCCCACACAGATGGAGACAGCGCATCGCCCAACGAGCCGGCGACTGCGTCGGCACCGAACAGGACATACGAGGTGGCGGCGCTGGCCACGAGCAGTAGCGAGGCCGCTGGAACCAACTTGGCGCGACGGCCGACCGGAACGCCCAGCGCCGTGGCCCGCATCAACCAGTAGCCGCTGCCGACCAGCAGCACCAGGCACAGGTAGCCGATTCCGCGGGCGATTCCTGCCCACGCGCGCACGGCGGGCGACGCCTGCACACCGTCCTTCACCGCGGCAATGAGGGCCGCTCCGCCGCGGTCGTTGCCGTCACCGATCTGGAAGCTGAACGCACCGTCCACCACATGACCGTCGACAGAGGCGACGCGCCAGATGACCGCATAGAGGCCGTCCCCGAGCGAGGGGATCTTCGCGCTGACGACGGTGGAGTCGCTGCCCGCTCTCGGGTCACCGATTGGCACCTCCAACCCGTCGCCGCTGTAGAGGTGGATGCTGGCCAGGCTGGGTTCGATCGCCTCATCGAAGTCGAGCAGGATCTCCGGTGGCGCACTGTCCAGCACGCTGTTGGCGGCGGGCACGCTGGCCTGCAGCCCGGCGTGCGCGAACACCTGCGTCGTCGGGGTGGCGACCCAGGCCGCTGCGGTGAGCGCCGCGCAGGCCATGACAAGGCGACGCATCAGAAGATTCCTGCCGGTTCCACACCGGACACTTCCAAACGCCCGAGCAACCACGCCAGCCGGTCGTGGTCATCGAGGGCCAGCACCTCGGCGGGCAAGGTGGTGAGGCCCATCGAACGACGGCTGTTCCACAGCATGGTGGCGCGCTGGGTCTCCAGGCGCACATAGTCCGCCGGCCAGTCGCGGTGCGTGTAGGCCAGGCCCAGGTCGGCGTGGTGCACCACGGTTTCGCGCCAACGGCGGAACGGCAGGTCTTCCAGGCGCACGGGGCCGACTGCCATCTGCCCTTCCATCTGCCACACGTGGTCCGGGGTGGCGGCCCAGGCGCGGTCGAGCCCCGCGCCGGCGGCGACGATGTCGTCGACCAGTTCGGCGGCGGGACGACCCGCGCCGTCCTCGATCTCTTGCGCCCGCTGCTCCTTGCCGCCGGGGTATTGCACGGCAGGCTCTCCGGCGGCAGCGGCCCGCAGCACGCGGGCGTGGCTGTCGGCGTTGCGGGCGATGTGGGCCAGCACATGACCGACGGTCCAGTCGGGCAACTTCGATGCGCTGCGGGCCTGCTCGTCCGTGAGAGTGGCGAGGGCGGCGATCAGCGCTGCATGTGCGGCACGCGCTCCTGCAAGGTCACGGCTCACGACGTCCACGGCTGGTCACGCTACCTGGGCCGCCCGCGGCCTCCCAGTCGACAGAGGTGCGTCAGGGGAACCACGGGTGATCGTTCGGGCCGAATGTTGCATCCACACAATCGTCGTATCCCATCTTGGTGAACGGGATGGTCGTCCCCGCACCGAGCGCTTCGGCGACACGCCATGAGACCATCACTGCGGGGATGCCCATCGATTCATCGAACACGAGCAGAGCAAACGAACCGAACAGGCCAGTCCGTGCCACCTGCCGCACGGAACAACGGTCGATCCGCAGCCGTCGCGGGAGTCTGCGCGGTCTCACCGGCATCGACAGCTCTACCCCATCCTCAGTGAGCCGACACCACACAAGCGGCCAACTCGCGTAGAAGTGGCGGTAGAAGAAGCACGTCGGGAATCCGCCGCTCACGATCGCCGAGACCACGCGTCCTCGAACTCCACCCCGGAGATTCGCGTGAGGATGTCGATCCGGTACGGGGGGTAGCCCAACTGGATGACGCAGTCGTCGGAGGTGAGGTCGGCCTCGGTGATGTTCAGCCCTCCGAACCCGAACTCCGCCAGTGACCCCAGGATCCGTCGCGCGTTGTCCGGATCGGTCCAGATCCACGCATCCAGGTCGCCGGTCGCGCGAGGAAGGCCGTGGGCGGCCAGCGCGTACCCACCCACGATCATGAAACGAACGTCATGCGCGGCGAACGATGCGACAAACTCGCTGAAGTCCGAGTCGAGCTGCATCGGTACCCCCAAACACGCGCCTGCGCAGCACCTCGACCGCAGCGACACGATCGGCCGGCGACACCGTCGACCAGTACATCAGCTCGTCGGCTTGGTCGCGAGCCGTTGACTTGGTGACCACCTTCGTCATGTTGCTACCAGCGCGTCGTGGAGCAGTCACATGTCGATTCTAGTTGCCCGCAAGCCTGAGAGTTCTCAGGTGGTCGGCGGGGCGTGAGTCATCGCGCAGTCGGCTGAAAGTGGTGCGGGGGGATTGTCAGCTCGGACACTCAGTGTCCTCCCGCCCCATCAGCTGCCCACTCCAGATGACACGTCGAGGGTTTGTGTGCTCGAGGTCAGACAAGTTGACGCTGCCTGAGAACTCGCTTCCGGCCGCGGTCGTCACCTCCACGCCGATGATGCCGTCGAAGTCTGGGGAGGTGATCAGCTCCAGCAGCTCAGCATTTCGAATCGTTTCGACAACACCATCCGGCACGACGCCGACCACAAACTCGTCGACGGCGCTGGCAACGTCGGCGGCCGTCACGCGCCAAACCGTCTGGCCGTCGTAGTCGAACCAGATCGTGACGAATCGGCGTTCATCGACCGGGTAGGCACACGACAGGTAATAGCCGATGGCCAGCCGGCCTTCCTGCAACCACGCGAGAGGCCCGCTCTGCGACGGCCGACCGTCATCGGTACCGAAGAAGATGCAGGACTCAGCAGAACGCCAAGGGCCAATGGCCCGGCGACCGAATGGCTCAACCTCTTCCAGACCTTCGCTCTCATCGGCTGTCCAAGACCACCGACTCGATGGCGCTGACCTTTCGGACCATCTTGCTCGGCAACAGCGACTCGGTCGGCGGGAAGACCGTCACGATCGTGATGCAGTCGCGTTCGACGTCCACCAAGGCCGACTTGACGAGACGATGTTGCCGATCGAGCAGCATCACCGAGTGCGCTCCATGCGAGCACTCCAAGGCGACGGGCGCAAACGTCCACGATCCGATAGCGACTTCGACGTCGCCGACTCTGAGGAAGCCTTTGGCGAACCACGCATCCCAGCGGATCTGAACGCCGCGCAACATGAACGGCGGGTTCCTGATCTCGACAACCATCCCCGTTCGACCGCTGAACCGTCGGGCCAGGCGCCGAGCGGTTCGTCCGGACCAACGTCCAGCCGAAGAGAACGGTCCGCTCCGACCGCGGCCGAGCACTATCGCGGTCCGAGAAGAGGTACCCCGCGCGTAGGAACTCGCCGCCACGGGCGAAACCTTAGGCGCGCTTGGGGACGACGGCGACAGTGCCATCCGGGGCTTGCATCACCGTGACGCTGACCCCGTAGAACTCGCTCAGCGTCTCCGCCCGCAGCACCTCGGCCGGCGTGCCGCCCGCGGCCACGTAGCCCTCGTTCAGCAACACCAGGCGGTCGGCGTACAGACCGGCGAGGGTCAGGTCGTGCATCGCCGACACCACGGTCAGCCCGTGCTCGCGGCGCAGACGGTCCACCAGCTCCAGCGCTTGCTGCTGGTGGCCGATGTCCAGCGCGCTGGTGGGCTCGTCGAGCAGCAGGATGGGGGCCTCCTGCGCCACCGCGCGGGCGATCACCAACCGTTGGCGCTCGCCACCGCTCAGCGTGCCCAGGCGACGATCGGCGAAGGCCTCCAGGTCCAGCCGGCCCAGCACGTCGCGCGCCAACGCGCGGTCGTGCTTCGTCTCCGTGCCGAAGTACGAGATGTACGGGTTGCGGCCCAGCAGCACGTACTCCAACCCGGTCATGTCGTCGGGTATCAGCGGCGCCTGCGGCACGAACGCCACCAGAGCGGCTCGACGGCGTGGCGAACGATCGAACAGCGGCGAGCCGTCCACCGTGATCGCGCCGTTGTGGCGCGCGAGGCCAGCGACCGCGCGCAGCACGCTGGACTTCCCCGCGCCGTTGGGGCCGATGAGGCACACCCACTCGCCCGGACCCACGTGCTGGGTGAACGAGTGCACGGCCACCTGCTTGCCGTAGCGCACCTCCACACCGTCGAGACCGAGCGAACTCATGCGACCACCTGGCTCATGCGACGGCCCTCCGCGAACGCAGGACGAAGATGAACATCGGCGCGCCCACCAGTGCGGTCACGACACCGATGGGGGTCTCGCCACCGTGCTCCAGCACGCGGCCGGGAATGTCGGCCAGGATCAAGAACGCGGCGCCCACCACCAGGCTGAGCGGCAGCACCTTGCGGTACGACGACCCGGCCAGCAGACGCACCAGGTGCGGCACCATGATGCCCACGAACCCGATCAGCCCGCTGACGCTGACCACCGCGGCAGTGCCCAGCGTCGCCGCGATCACGACTGCCAGGCGCACGCGTCGCACCTCCGCACCGAGCGTCGCGGCTTCTTCGTCGCCCACGCGCAACACGTCCAGGTGGCGACGATGCATCAGCAACACGACAGCGGACACCAGCACGTACGGCAGCACCAGCTTCACGTCGTGCCATGTGGCGGTACTCACGCGGCCGCTGATCCAGGAGTAGACCTCCTTGATCACGTCGCTGTTGCGCAACAGCAGGAACTGCTGCACGGCCGTGGCCAGCGCGGCGACGGCCACACCGGCCAGCACCAGGCTGAGCGTGCTACCCCCGAACGACGCGCCCA
>CAZREK010000023.1:0-15154 GCA_964598965.1 uncultured Bifidobacterium sp.
TCGAAGCCGGTGATGTCGCGGACGTGCATCTCCACGATGCGCGCCAGGTTCTCCAAAGCGATGCGCACCGTCGGGTCCACGTTGGGTTCGGCGGCACCGCTGGTGCTGGAGAGCGCGGCGAACTGACGGGCGGCGTCCCAGTTCAGCGGACCCTGCCCGGCGAGTGCCTTGGCCAGGTCGCCGAACATCGGCAGGTTGGCGAACGGGTTCGGATTGGCACCGGATTCGTCGGCGGCGCCGGAGTCATCGGCCATGTGGGGAGCCTACGGCGAGTCATCGCCGAACGGGTAGCGTCGTGGCATGCCCACCGACACCCCCGCCCGCACCGACACCGTGCCGGTTTTCGTCGGCGAGGGCAGCGATGCGCTCGGTGCACGCTTGTTGCGTCTGCTGTCCGCCAGCGATCGGCTGACGCCCGGCCGCCTCGACGACGGCGACGTCATCGTCTGGCTGGCGGCAGCCGATGCCGACGCGCGTGCATTTCGCGACGACAGCGCGCTCGACGGCTTGGTGGACGCGCTCGGCCGGTGCCAGCAGGCGACGCATGTCGTGTTGGTCTCCTCGGCCATGGTGTACGGCGCATGGGCGAACAACCCGGTGCCGCTGACCGAGGATGCTCTGTTGCGTCCCGACGTGGAGTTCCCGTTCGCCCGGCAGCTGGGTGCTGCGGAGCAGTTGGTGGACGAGTGGCGCCTCGCTGCGGACGGTCGCACCGCAACGGTCCTGCGACCGGCGGTCACGATGGCCGCCGGCGGCACCAGTCGCCTCGCCGCGGCGTTGGCTGCCGGCATGGGGCAGCGCATGGGCGAGGCCGATCCGCCGGCGCAGTTCCTGCACCTCGACGACCTCGCCAGCGCGGTCATGCTGGCGGTCGAGCAGCGACTGGACGGTGCCTACAACGTCGCCCCGGATGGCTGGGTGGCCGGTGAACGAGTTCGCGCGCTCGCCGGCAGCGGCCCGCGGCTGCGCCTCCCCGAGCGGGTCAACGAGGTCGTGATCAACTTGCGCTGGCGGTTCCAGCGTGGCCCCATCCCGCCCGGGCTGCGCAGCTACACGCGGTGGCCGTGGTTGGTGGCCAACGACAAGCTGAAGGAAGCCGGCTGGGTTCCGGCCGTCACCAACGAGCAGGCATACGTCGAAGGCACCGAGGCCAAGTGGTGGACGATGGTGTCGCCCAAGCGTCGCCAGGAGATTGCACTCGGCGGTCTGGTCGTCGGCCTGCTCGCTGTGGCGATCTCGATCGTGCAGGCCGTGCGCCGCGCCCGGCGCCGTCGCTAGATCGCGGTCTTCGGCTCAGCCAGCTCGATCTTCAGATCGCGAGTGAGCCCGTCCGCACCCCGGACCGTGACCACGATGACGTCTCCGGGCTGATGGGCGGCCAACACCGCGACCAGCGCATCGCAATCGGCGATGGTGACCCCGTCGACCGCGACCACGACGTCGCCGGTGCGCAGACCAGCCCGCGCGGCCGGCCCCTCGGGGTCGATCGCCCCCACGGTCAACATCGCTGTCGGGTCGTCGTTGATGACGATGCCGATCCAGACCGGTGAGGTGTCGGAGTCGCCGATCATCGCGCTGAGCGTGTCCAGCAAGGACAGCGTCAGCAGTCGCGGGGTGCCGTCGGCGTCGTGCGTGCACAGTGCCACCAGTTCGCCGCGCTGGTTGAGCACGGGTGCACCTTCCGGGACGTCGGCCGACTCGGGCAGTTCGCCGCTGCTGGCGTCGGTGCCGTCGTAGGACACCTTCAGGTCGGGGTCGCCGAGCACGCTGAGTTCGTCGCCCGGCTGCACCTGCGTGGCGACGGCGAAGCTCTCGGTCGTCAGGGCATCGACGGGGGCCAGCAGCGCCAGACCGTGCAGGCCGTCCACCAGCAGCACGGAGGCGACGACCACAGTTCCGTCCGGCAGCTCGATCTCCACGTCGTTGCCTTCGGCCACTGCCGGGGCAGTGGTGACCAACAGGCTGCCCTGTTGCACCGGCAGCGCGAGGACACGGCGTGCGGAAGTGGGGCTGGCCGCGAAGGAGGCGTGGACAGCCATCGTGGGGAGCGGCGCGCGAGCAACGGTGGAGGCGATGGTGGTGGGAAGTTGGCGGGGAACGGACGTGGTGGCAAGTTCGGTGACGCTGCTGGGCCCGAGGCTGACGACGGACGCCGCGTCGGTGAGCGCGACACCGCGGCCGGCCCGCGTGGGAATGGTGGTCCAGAGCACGGCGAGGGCCAACAGCGTGATCACGACGGTGGTGGTGAGCACCAGCCCGCGCCCGAGCGCCAAGGGCGGCTCGCTGAGCAGCCAGTCGTGAGCACCGACCTCGCTGGGGTGCCGCCACTCGCGTTCGTGGGCAGGCAGTGGCGCGAGCGGTTCCTCGTCGTCGTGCCAGTCGCTGGTGCTCACAGTCGGTTGAGGTTAGTGAGCGGCCGGGCGGAAGTGTCGTCGCCCCTCGTCTCCGTGGGGACCTGCCCGCTGACGGCTACGATTCGGGGTCGTGCAACCTCCGGCGTCCGGCAACTCGTGGTTGGGTCTCTCCCACCAGGTTCTGCCGGTCGCGGCTGCCTACGAATGGGCCGTGCAGCCGTCCTGCGGCGCTGTGGTCCTGTTCAGCGGCATTGTGCGCGACCACGCGGTCGACGGTGACCACCGTCGCGACGGCGTGCAGTCCCTCACCTACGAGGCGTACGAGGAGCAAGCCATCCGTTCGTTCGCCGCGATCGAGGCCGAGTTGCGCAGCCGGTGGCCGATGGTCGGCCGCGTGGTGCTGCTGCACCGCGTCGGCACGCTGCAGTTGGGAGAAAGCGCGGTCGTGGCAGTTGTCAGCGCCCCGCACCGCCCCGAGGCCTTTGCCGCCGGCCAGTACGCCATCGACGCTCTCAAGGCTTCCGCACCCATCTGGAAGCACGAGGTGTGGGCGGATGGCGCCGACTGGGGAACCGGCGCAACGCTGCCGGTGGCCCCGTCCGTGGTCGGGGGTGGGGCGTGACGCTCATCGTCATCGGCATCGTGGTCGTGGTGGCAGCGCTCGTCGCGCTGGTCCTGTCGCGCCGTCGCCCATCGCATGAGCCGGGCGTCGCCAGCTTCCAGCGGCACCTCAGCGCTCTGTCGTCCGACGCGCGGCGTCAGTCCATCGGTCGTGGCCATGCGCAACCGGGCCGTCCGCAACGGCCGGGGGGCTGACCCATGGCACGCGACCTCGCCATCGACCTCGGTACGGCCAACACGCTGGTGTACATGAAGGGCAAGGGCATCGTGCTCAACGAGCCCTCCGTCATCGCGCTCAACCGTCAAACCGGCGAGGTGCTCGCCACCGGTCGCGAGGCCTGGCAGATGATCGGCCGCACGCCCGGCTACATCGTTGCGGTGCGCCCGCTGCGCGGCGGTGCGATCACCGACTTCGAGATCACCGAGCGCATGATCCGCCTGCTGCTGCAGCGCGTGGGTGTCAGCCGCTTCTCGCGCCCCAAAGTGGTCATCTGCGTGCCGTCGGCCATCACCGAGGTCGAGCGCCGCGCAGTCACCGACGCGGCTCGTCGCGCGGGCGCGGCCGATGCGCAGCTCATCGAGCAACCGATGGCGGCCGCGATCGGCGCCGACCTTCCCATCGACGAGCCGGTCGGCAACATGGTCATCGACATCGGCGGTGGCACCACCGAGACCGCGGTCATCAGCCTCGGCGGCATCGTCGCGTTGGAGGCTGTCCGCGTCGGCAGTTTCGACGTCGACGCGGCCATCCAGTCCTACGTGCGGCGCGAGCACGGCATCGCCATCGGCGAACGCACCGCGGAAGAGGTCAAGGTGGCCATCGGTTCGGCCGCCCCCACCGAGGATGAAGCGCAGGCCGAGGTGCGCGGTCGCGATCTCATGACCGGCCTGCCGCGCACGGTCGTGCTCACACCCGAGGAAGTGCGCTTCGCGATCGACGACGTCGTCAGCAGCATCATCTCCTCCGTCACCCGCTGCCTGGCAAAGTCGCCGCCCGAACTTGCGCAGGATTTCCTCAACCGCGGCATGTTCCTCGTCGGCGGTGGCGGTCTGCTGCGCGGCCTGAAGCAGCGCATCGAGAAGGAAACTCACGTCCCGGTGCGCATGTCGAACATGCCGCTGGAGGCGGTCGTGCTCGGCGCCGGTCACTGCATCGAGCACTACGACGCGCTGAAGGGCATGTTCATGGGTGCCCGCCGCTGATGCGGACACTCGTCGACGACACTCACGTGCTCGACGCCGGGCTGGCCGACATCCGTCGCCAGTACGGAGTTCCTGCGGGCTTCCCCGACGAAGTGACCGAACGCGCTCGCGAAGCAGCGCGGCGACCCCTTGGCGGGCGTGTCGACCGCACCGATGTTCCGTTCGTCACGCTCGATCCGGCGACGAGCACGGACCTCGACCAGGCGTTCCACATCGACGGCGACGGCCCCGACGCGGACCTTCTGTTGCACTACGCGATCGCAGATGTCGCCTCGTTCGTCGACGACGGTGACGCACTCGATCAGGAGGCGTGGCGCCGTGGCAGCACGCTGTACCTGCCCGATGGCAAGGCCGGGTTGTACCCGCCGGTGCTGGCCGAAGGCGCCGCCAGCTTGCTGCCGGATGGTCCGCGGCCGGCCGTGATCTTCCGCGTGCGCCTCGATGCCGTGGGCCAGGCAACGCTGGTGGGTGCGGAACGAGCAACGATCCACAGCCGCGCCAAGTTGGCCTACGACACCGTGCGCCCGACGGATGTGGCGCCAGGCTTCGCCGAGTTCGCGCGGCGCGTGTCCGCTGCGGAAGCTGCTCGTGGTGCTGGCAACGTCGCCCCGCCCGAGCAGTTGGTGGAGCGTGAGGATGGGCACTACCGGCTGGTGTTCCGCCCGCGGCTTGTCAGCGAGGATCAGAACTCCGCGTTGTCGCTGGCCACCAACCTGGCCATCGCTGCAGCGATGCAGGCGGCGGGTGCCGGGCTGTTCCGAGTCATGGCTTCGCCGGACGACGCAGCCGTTCGCCGCCTACGTCACACCGCCCGCGCACTCGGCCTGCAGTGGCCGAGCGAGCAACCCTTGAGCACCTTCGTGAAAGGGCTGTCGGGTGACAGCCCCACCGAGGCAGCCTTCGTGCTGGCCGCGCGTCGCGCCGGCGGTGGTGCGGAGTACCGCTGCTTCGAACCGGGCGTCACCCCGTGGCACGCCGCGATGGCCGCCCCGTACGCGCACGCGACAGCTCCGCTGCGGCGGCTGGCCGACCGCTATGTGGTGGAGACCGCGTTGGCGATCGCCAATGGTCAGCCGGTTACTGAGTCGGTACGGACAGCGCTGCCCGGCCTGGTGGATGCGATGGGTCGCGCCGACAGAGTCGGCAACGCGGTCGATCGCGAAGTTGTCGACCTCGCCGAAGCGGTCATGTTGCACGGGCACGAAGGGCAGACGTTCGACGCCGTGGTGGTGGACGACGACGCTCAGGGCGCGCGCATCCAGCTGCGCGATCCTGCCGTGCGCGCGCGTGTGGTCGCGCACGGAGTCCGGCCAGGCGATGAGTTGCGGGTGAAGCTGGTCAGCGCCGACCCGACGCAACGCGCCGTGAAATTTCAGCGCGTGGGCTGAGTTCGAGCGCGCCGGTCAGGCTGGGTCGAGCCGCAGGATCTGGCTGTTGGCCTGATCCATCACGTAGACGGTGCCATCCGGCGCTGCTGCGAACGCGGAGACATTGCCCGATCCACCCAGCTCGACGATGTCGGACGCAACACCGGTGTGAGCTCGCAGCGCCCACACCTTGCCGGAGCAGAAGTCGGAGAACAGGTACCAGCCCGCCAACGACGGGATCGATTCGCCCCGGTACACGACGCCGCCGGTGACGGCGCAGCCGCCCGTTTCGTGCGAGTACTCGAACACCGGCATGGTGACACCCTCGGCCGACTGGTCGTCGTTGAAGCGATGCGTGCCTTCGAATGCGCTCCAGCCGAAGTTCGTGCCTCGCCCGCCACCGTCGCTGGCGCGGGCGAGATCCACTTCTTCCCATTCACCTTGGCCGACGTCGCCGATCCACAGGTCGCCGGAGGCCGGGTCGAAGGAGAACCGCCAAGGGTTGCGCAGGCCGTACGACCAGATCTCCGGCCGTGCCCCGGCGACGTCGACGAAGGGGTTGTCCTCGGGGATGCTGTACGCCGCGTCGGCCGTCGGCGTTGGGTCGATCCGCAGGATCTTGCCCAGCAACTGACCGAGGTCGAGCGCGTTGCGATCCGGGTCGTTCGCCGCGCCGCCGTCTCCCGTACCGATGTAGAGGTAGCCGTCGGGGCCGAACGCCAATTGGCCGCCGTTGTGGTTGCCGTTGGGGTGCTCGATGCGCAGCACGGTGCGTCGGCTGGCGATGGCGAAGCGTCCGTCGGCATCGACCTCGTACTCGCTGATCGTGAGCGCCCCGTCGGTGGCGGTGGTGTACACGTAGGCCTTGGAGTCGCCGGGGTGGAAGGCCAAGCCGAGCAGACCTTGTTCGTTCTCCGTGCCCAGCTCGTGGCTGATGTTCAGCACCGTGTCGGTGACGACACCGTCGTGCAGGCGCACGATGCGACCGCGCTGCAGCACCACGAACGGATCCGGGTCGTCCGCACGCCACACCATGTCCACCGGCCGTTCGAGGTCGCTCACGAACGGCGTCAGCACGACATCGGTGGCCACCGGCGGAGCAGGCGGGAGGGTGGTTGCCGGCTCGGTGGTGGTGGCTTCGACAGTGGTGGCCGCGCTGGTGCCGACGGCAGCAACTGTGGTGGACGTCGCCGCAGGTTCGTCGTCGGAGGAGGAACAAGCGGCGAGCAACAACGTGGCGGCCAGCAGGGAACGTTTCATCGGTCGGCCACCCGCACGAGGCCCTCTTGCGACACGCTCACCGCGAGATGTCCGTCGGCGGTGAAGATCTTGCCCTCCGCCAGACCGCGAGAACCGTGGGTGGACACCGCCGACTGCACGTACAGCAACCACTCGTCGGCGCGGAACGGGCGGTGGAACCACATCGCATGGTCGAGGCTGGCCATTTGCACGCCAGGTGTGTCCCAGCCCAGACCGAACGGCATGAGCGTGGTGTCCAACAACGTCATGTCACTGGCGTAGGTGACGATGCACGCGTGCAGCGTGGGGTCGTCGGGCAGGCGTCCGTCGGCTCGCATCCACACCGCCTGGTTCTCGGAGCTGACACCATTGCGGTTGAGCGGGTCGGTGCCCACATAGCGCAGGTCGATCGGCCGCGGCCGGTTGATGATGTCGCCCAGCTTCGCCTTCAGCGGCTCCATCCGCTCCATGAAGTCGGGTAGCGATTCGGGCGGGGGCACGTCGAGCGGCATCGGCTGCTCGTAGTCCAGCCCTGCCTCGGGCACGTGGAAGCTGGTCTGCAGGTTGAAGATGGCCCGCCCGTTCTGGATGGCGACCACGCGGCGGGTGGAAAAGCTCTTGCCGTCGCGGATGCGATCCACGTCGTACAGGATCGGACGGCTGGGGTCGCCGGGGCGCAGGAAGTAGGCGTGCAGCGAATGCACTGCTCTGCCAGGCTCCACCGTTCGCGTGGCGGCGACGAGTGCCTGGCCGGCGACCTGGCCGCCGAACACGCGGATGCGGCTCTCGTCCGGGGAGATGCCACGGAACAGGTTCACCTCGATCTGTTCGAGATCGAGCAGGGCGACGAGGTGGTCGAGGGGGATCATGCGCCCGTCATCTTCGCAGGTAGCGTGCCCCCATGCCCATCGAACCCGCCCTTCGCGCGCACGCACTCGCGGCGAACGGCTTCATGCCGGCGGACGAGGGCGACGCGTTGTACGACGCGGCCATGGCAGCCGGGGCGGCCTTGCCGGGCCTGCCCTTCCTGGAGGTCGGCTCGTACTGCGGGCGTTCCACCGTGTGGCTGGGTGCCGCCGCGCGACAGTGCTCCACCGTGCTGTTCGCCGTGGACCACCATCGGGGCAGCGAGGAGAACCAGGCAGGCTGGGAACACCACGACCCCACCACGGTGGACCCGCGCACCGGCAAGATGGACACATTGCCGCGGTTCCGCGACACGATTCACGACGCGGGGCTGGAGGACGTGGTTTTCGCCGTCGTCGGGCAGTCGCATCGGGTGGCGGCGCACTGGACGTCGCCGTGCGCCTTCGTGTTCATCGACGGCGGCCATGGCGAGGAGCCGGCCCGCCAGGACTACGAGGGCTGGACCCCGCGTGTCGCGATGGGTGGCACGCTGGCGATCCACGACGTCTTCCCCGACCCGGCCGACGGCGGTCGGCCGCCGTACGAGCAGATCTTCCGCCCGGCCGTGGAGAGCGGCCGGTTCCGGTTGCTCAGTGCCACCGGGTCGCTGCGCGTCCTGCGCCGGGTGGACTGAGCGGGCGCAGTAGCGTCCGCTGCATGACGGACACCCCCGCCGATACACCTGCCCCGCTCCCGCCGCCGACCCTGCCGCCGCCGGCAGCGCCTGCTCCCGCGGAGCCGGCTCCGGTCGAACCTGTCCCGGTCGAAGCTGCCCCGGCCCAGTCGTCGCCGCGCAAACCGTGGGTCAAGTGGCTGATTCCCGCGGGTGTGGTCGTCATCGCGCTCGTGTTGGTCCTCGTGTTCGTGGCCGGTGGTGACGACGGGCCGGGTACACCCAAGGGCACGGCACAAGCCGCCACCGCCCTGGCAGCCGTGATCGACGGTGCCGACTTGGCGGACTCCACCTTCGCCGAGATCGAGTGCCCTGTGGATTTCAGTGGCGTGCTGGCGATGGCGCCAACCACCTCGGACATCGCGGATGTGGACGGCGAAGGGGCGTTCTCCGCGGTGTTGCAGCCCGACGGGTCGCCGGTGCGGCTGATCGAGTGTTCGTTCGAGGGTGACGGCGGCCGCCTTGCTGGCCTGTCCCTGGGTGGCGCCTCGGCAACCGACGGTTTCCAAGCAGCGATGGAGTCCTTCGTGCCGAACCACAAGCTGACCTTCGACGAGCCGCAGTCCTGGCGTGGCGGCACGCTCTACACGTACTGCGGCGTGCCCACCGATGCGGCCGCGGAGGACGGCTTCGACGAGTTCTGCGAGGCGGACTGGGTGACCGACGACTTGGTCGTGGGGCTGTTCACCAGCCCGATCCTCGCCGATCAGGCCCAGGTCCGAGCGTGGCTCGACGCGTCGCTCGCCCCGATCATCGCCGAGCTGGCCGAAGGCTGACGGCTTTCAGCCGAACTCCACTCCCTTTTATGCGGGTCGTTACGTCCGGCTTTCAGCCGAACTCCACTCCCTGCGCCAGCGGGAGAGCGTTGGAGTAGTTGACCGTGTTGGTGGCGCGGCGCATGTAGGCCTTCCACGCATCGCTGCCGCTCTCGCGGCCGCCACCCGTGGTCTTCTCGCCGCCGAACGCGCCACCGATCTCCGCGCCGCTGGGGCCGATGTTGACGTTGGCGATGCCGCAGTCGCTGCCCGCGGGCGACATGAACCGCTCGGCTTCGCGCAGGTCGGTGGTGAAGATGCTGCTGGCCAGACCCTGGGGCACCTCGTTGTGCAGCGCGACGGCCTCGTCGAAGTCGTCGTAGGCAACGGCGTACAGGATGGGGGCGAACGTCTCCTCGTGCACGATCCCGGTCTGGCCGGGCATCGCCACGATCGAGGGGCGCACGTACGCGGCCTCGGGCACCTCGTCGGCGAAGTGACGTTCGCCGCCTACCACGACGGTGCCGCCGTCGCCCTTGGCGGTGGCCAGCGCGGCCTGCATGTTGTCGTACGACTTCATGTGGATCAGCGGGCCCACCAGCGTGCCCTTGGCCAACGGGTTGCCGATCGGCAGGCTGGCGAAGGCGGTGGTGAGGCGACCCAGCACCTCGTCCATCCGCGAGCGGTGCACCAGCAAGCGGCGCAGTGAGGTGCAGCGCTGGCCGGCCGTGCCGGCGGCGGCGAAGGTGACGCCGCGCACCACCAACTCCGCGTCGGCGCTGGGGGTGATGATGGCCGCGTTGTTGCCGCCGAGCTCGAGGATGCTGCGGCCGAAGCGCTGCGCCACCACCGGGCCGACCTTGCGGCCCATCGCGGTGGAGCCGGTCGCGGACACCAACGGCAGGCGACTGTCGGCCACCAGCGCAGCGCCGACGGCGCCATCACCCAACACGACCTGGTTGAGGTGCGCGGGCACGTCCATGGTGGCGGCCGCGCGTTCGAACAGCGCATGCGTGGCCAGCGCGGTCAGCGGGGTCAGCTCGCTGGGCTTCCAGATGACGGGGTTGCCGCACACCAGGGCCAGCGCGGCGTTCCAGCTCCAGACGGCGACGGGGAAGTTGAAGGCGGTGATCACCAGCGTGGGGCCGAGGGGCAGCCACTGCTCCATGAGGCGGTGGCCGGGGCGCTCGCTGGCGATCGTGAGGCCCTGCAGCTGGCGGCTGAGACCGACGGCGAAGTCGCAGATGTCGATCATCTCCTGCACTTCGCCGAGGGCCTCGCTCTCGATCTTGCCGGCCTCCAGGCTGACGAGCGTGGCCAGGTCGGCCTTGTGCAGGCGCAGCTGTTCACCGAGGCGGCGCACCAACTCGCCGCGCACCGGTGCGGGCACCGTGCGCCAGGCCAGGAAGGCCTCGGCAGCGCGGGCGGCGGCGGTGTCAGCGTCGACGGTGGCGGCCGCGGCACCCAGCGCCGCGCCGGTGATCGGGGTGCGGGCAGCGTGCGGGCCGTCGCCCAACGGGCCGGCGCCGCAGGCGGCGAGAGCGGTGGTGGTCAGGGCGCGCAGGTCAGAGGTGTTCGGGAAACTCACGCCACCATGCTGCCACCCGCCGGTGCGATTACGTGCCGGTCGCGATAGTGGTATTGCTTCCGATACCATGGCGTCATGAACGCGGCGCTCGTGCTCAGTGGCGTTCGGCGCAAGTCCTCGTGGTCCTTGCGTCGGCTGGGCGCTGTGGCGCGCACCTCGCACGCGACGTTGTCGGCGTACGAGCACGGCCGCGTCGACCCCTCCGTCGGCACGCTCGAACGCATCGTGCGCAGCGCGGGGTACGAACTCGAGCCCGGTCTCGTGCGTTCCATCCCGGATCTCGACAGCCGCGGGCAGGAGTTGCTGGACGTGCTGGAACTGGCCGAGCAGTTCCCCGCGCGCCACTCGCGCACGCTCACCTGCCCGCCGTTCGGCCGCCGATGAGCCTGCTCGCCGATCGCATCGTTGCCGTGCATCGGGGCATGGAAGCGGCCGGCCTGCTGCACGCGTTCGGCGGTGCGTTGGCGCTCGCGTGGTGCACGCAGCGCGCCCGCGGCACCATCGACATCGACGTGAATGTGTTCGTGGGCACCGACCGGTTGGACGATGTGCTGGCCGCGCTGCCCGCGCAGGTGGTGTGCGCTGCTGGCGACCGCGAGCTACTGGTGCGCGACGGTCAGGCCCGACTGTGGTGGGAGCGCACACCGGTGGACCTGTTCCTGGACACCACGCCGTTCCACGCCGACGTCGCATTGCGTGCCCGCACCGAGCACTTCAACGGCGCCGACGTGCCGTTCCTGTCGTGCACCGACCTCGCAGTGTTCAAGGCCTTCTTCGACCGCACCAAGGACTGGGCCGATCTGGAGGAGATGGCGCTCGCCGGCACTCTCGACCGCCAGCGGGTGGTCGGTGTGTTGGCCGACTACCTCGGCCCCGCTGACCCCCGTGTGGCCAAGGTGCTGGCCCTGCCCCCAGCGACCGACTGACCGTGGTCAGGCGTTGGCGCGGCCGGCGGTGGCGGCCATCAGGCCGAGGCCCAGGAACATGCCGCCCGACACCCAGCGGCGCATGATCGGCAGCGTGCGACCGTGCAGCAGCAGGTGACGCATGCTGCTGGCCATCAGCGAGTAGGTGCCGTTGAAGATGGTGGCGAGGAGCACGAAGATCAGGCCCAGCACCATCGACTGCAGGCCCGCGTGCGGCTCGTCGGCGTGCACGAACTGCGGGAAGATCGACAGGAAGAACAGCGCGGTCTTCGGGTTCAGCGTGTTCACCAGCACACCTTGGCGGAAGGCGGCCTTCATCGACATGCCCGGTTTGTCGGGGTCGATCTCAGTCGGCTTCTTGGCCAGCGTCATGATGCCGGTGAAGATCAGGTAGCCGGCGCCGATCCACTTCACCACGTTGAACGCGGTGGCCGAGGCTGCCAGGACCGCGCTGAGCCCACCGGCTGCGGCGGAGGCCTGGATGAGGTCGCCGATCTCCAGCCCGGCGACCGCGGCCAGGCCGACTTCACGCCCGTCGGTGATGCTGCGCTGGAGGATGTAGAACACGGCCGGGCCGGGGATGAGCAACAGCGCAATGGTGGCGGCGCTGAAAGCGAGGATCGTCGACCAGTCGGGCATCGCGGAGATCGTAGAAGTCAGCCCGGGCGGGCGACGAACACATTTGAGGCTGGACCGGCACCGGTGATCGCGTCGGCCGCGAGAATCACCGCAGCCCCCGTGTACGCGCTGGTCTCCTCCGGCGGGAACGTCACCAGCGAGGGGTAGACGACGCCGGTGAAGTAGCTGCCGTCGGGGCGGCGGTGCGGCCGCGTCCAAGCCAGCAGGTCGGTGGCGCGGGCCATGTCGCCGACGACGGCGTGAGCGATGGACGCCTCGGCGGTCTCGCTGGCGGTGACCCAGGGTTCGTCGCTGACGCAGCGGATGCCCTTGCCCTCCATCGCGAACGTCGGCCACCCGTCGCGCAGGCGTTGCACGGCGCGGTCACCGGTGAGGCAGCCGGTGAGGACCGGGTAGTACCAGTCCATCGCCCAACGGGTCTTCGGCTCGAACGCCTCAGGGTGGTCGGCGACGCGGCGGGCGAGGATGTCGGCGGCCGCCGTCCAGTCGGGGCGCGGTTCGCGCACCATCTCGGCCAACTTGGCGCCGCAGCGCAGTGCGTGGGCAATGCTGCTGGAGCCGGTGAGCAGTGCGTAGTCCCACGGGGTGTCGTCCTCGGTGCGCGCCCACAGCACCGTGCCGTCGGCCTTGCGCATGGTGAGCACCCAGTCCAAGCTGCGGCGAACGGTGGGCCACATGTTGTCCACGAAACCGCGGTCCCAGGTGCACAGCCAGTGGTGCCATACGCCAGCGGCGATGTAGGCGCACACGTTGGTGTCCAGCTTGGCTTCTTCCACGCTGCCGTCGGGCAGGTAGTAGTTCCACCAGCTGCCGTCCTCCAACTGGATGTCCACCAGCCACTCGTACGCGCGCTCGGCGGGCGCGTGCAGGCCGGCGACATCGAGCGCCATCGCGGTTTCGACGTGGTTCCATGGGTCGCAGTGACCGCCGGGGAACCACGGGATCATGCCGGTGTCCAGTTGCAGCTTGGCGATCGATTCCGCGGTCTCCACCACCTCGTCGGCGCTGAGCACGCCATCGATGTGCGGGATCTGCGAACGGACCATCATGACTTGACCGCGTACACGATGTAGCTCTTGCCCATGACCGGGGCGAGGGCCCGCTCGACCACGCGCATGCAGCGCGGCTGCTCGACGATCTCCCACTCCAGCAGCTTGCGGTAGCGGCTGACCAACGGGTGATCGTCGCGGCGTGGGCCGACGGCGCACTTCAGCCACCAGTAGGGCGAGTGCAGCGCGTGCGCGTGGTGGCTGCCGGTGACGGTGAGGCCCGCGGTACGCAGCTTGGCCTTCAGCTCGGTGGCGCTGTAGATGCGCACGTGGCCACCCACCGACTTGGGCGCGTGGTACTCGTCGCTGAGCATCCAGTTGATCTTCTCCGGGTACCACGTGGGCACCGTGGCCGCGAACGTGCCACCGGGTTTCAGCACACGGGCCAGTTCGGCGATGGCCTCGGTGTCGGCGGGGATGTGCTCGAGCACCTCGCTGGTGATGACCCGGTCGAACGAGCCGTCGGCGAAGGGCAGCTTGGTGGCGTCGCCCTGCAGGGTGGCGACGTAGCGGTCCTCGGGGATCTCACCGGCCTCCACCATCGCCCCGAAGGTGCCGCGAGTGGTGATCATCTCCTCGGCGGAGTAGTCGAGAGCGACGACGTTGGCGCCTTGGCGGGCGATCTCGTAGGCGTGGCGGCCGAACCCGGCCCCTGCGTCGAGCACGAGGTCGCCTGGCTGCAGACCGAGACGGTTGAAGCGGATGGTCAACATGGGCAGCGCCGGCTCAGATGCGGCCGTTCCTCTTCAGCTTCTCGACGTTGTGGGGCATGGCCAGCACCTCGCGGTACTGGTCGACGGTCAGCTGGGCGCAGTGGCGCCAGCTCCAGCGCTCCACCACGCGCTGGCGGCCGGCGGCGCCGATGCGGGCGCGCAGGTCCGCGTCGGAGAACCCGCGGCGCAGGGCGGTGGTCAACGCGTCGACGTCGCCGGCCTTGCACTGCAGCACGGTGTCGCCATCCTGGCCGGTGACCTCGGGCAGCGCGCCGCCGTCGGTGGCCACCAGGCAGATGCCGGTGCACATGGCCTCGATCGCTGGCAGGCTGAACCCTTCGTACAGGCTGGGCACGACCGCCAGCTCCGCTTCCGCGTACAACTCGACGATGCGCTCGTCGGACACGCCGGACACGAAGTCGATGTACGGGCGCAGCCCCAGCTTGTCGATGAGGTCGGCGCTGGCACCTGCGCGCGGCTTGCCGATGATCGTGAGCCGGATGTCGTCGCGCTCGGTGCGCAACTTGGCCATCGCCTCCAGCAGGTAGGCGAGGCCTTTCAACGCCACGTCGGCGGAGGCGGTGGTGATCATCCGTCCCGGCTGGCGAGCAACCTCGGGCTTGGGGGTGAACAAGTCGGGGTCGACACCGACGGGCACCAGACGCATGCGGTCGAGGCTGACACCCATGTCGTTGTGGATGTCCTTGATGCTGTTCTCGCTGACGACCACGATGCGCGGCATGCGGCTGGCGACACGGCCCTGCATCTTCACGAAGCTGTACCAGCGGCCGATGCTGCGACGCTTGCGGCGGTTGGTGGTGTGCTCCATCTCCAGCGCGCGGTCGCGGGTGATGGGGTGGTGGAGGGTGACGATCGTGGGGATCATCTTCTCGACACCGAGAATGCCGTAACCGAGGCACTGGTTGTCGTGCACCAGGTCGAAGTCGCGCTGGCGACGCTTCAGCTGGTCGCGGACGCGCACGCTGAACGCCAGCGGTTCGCCGAAGGTGCCCTTCATGTGGCTGAGCGTCTCCACCAGGTCGCCCTTGGTTTTGACCTCCCAATAGGCCGGCAGGCGACCGGGGTAGTGGTCGTTCCACAGGTCGAGGCTGGGCAGCTGG
>CAZREK010000024.1:0-14679 GCA_964598965.1 uncultured Bifidobacterium sp.
CCGGGAGCGAACCGCCTGCTGGTCGATCTCGCCAACGGTGACATTCCGATGCTGCTGCCCGGTGGCCTGCCGGTGGTGCACTCGGTGGATTGCGCACGTCTGCATCTCGCGGTGGAGCACGCACCGGTGGGCAGTCGCTACATCGCCAGCGATCGTTACGTCACCTTGGCCGAGGTCGCACACGCTGTGCACCGTGCGGTGCCATCGGCGAAGGTGCCGCGTGTGTTGCCGCTGTGGGTGGCGCGCACTGTCTGTGCGACGGGCGAACTGCTGGCGAAGCTGACGAAGAAGCCGCCGCTCGTCGCCCGTGGCGAGCTGCAGTTCCTGACCCACGAGGTACGCCCCGATGCCGGTCGCGCCCATCGCGAGCTGGGCTGGACCGTACGCGACTTCGAGGCCGGGGTCGCCGAGACGTTGGCCGCCATGCAAGCCGCAGGCCACCTGAACTGAGCAGCGCCGAGCGCGCTAGCCCAGCACTTCGCGGTGGAAGGCCAGCATGTCGGCATCGAACAGCGCTTGCTGCCCCTCGCGCCCGCCGAGCGCGGCACCCTGTTGCCCAAAGCCGGCCTGCTGTGCGTACCGGAACTGGTGCACATCGGTGCGCGCCGGGTCGGGCACGCCGGTCGTCGGGTCGATCATCGAGCCGTCGTCGGCGAGGAACTCGATGGGTGCATTCGGAGAGACGCGCGCTTCGGCGAGGCTGTGCACATCCTCGAAGCGGTCGAAGCTGTGGTGCGCGCCGGGGACGACACGCAGCGATGCGCGCCCACCGGCCAGCACGATCGCCTGCACTTGCGTCTGCGCGGCCATCACCGAGCACCACTGGTCCTGGTCGCCGATGATGGCTCGTACGACGGTGCGCCCGACATCGGGTCGGAGGAACTGCTGGCCGCACCACGGGTAGGCGGCGTACACCCCGGCCAGTGCGAGGTCGCCGACCACGGCGCGGGCGAACGGGCGCATCGCCGCCATCACCGCTGCCGCGCCGCCGCGGCTGTGACCCTGAGCAGCAATGCGAGCGCCGTCGATGGCTGGGTGAGCAGCCATGACGTCCAGGGCGGCGAGGACGTCGAACGCGCTCGCGGCGAACGAGTACTGCGCCTGATTGGCAACGGTGGATGACACGGCACGAGCACCGAACGGATCGACAAGGCAGACCGCGTACCCCGCATGTCCCAGCGTGACCGCGTGGCGAACATGGTTCGCGGACACGCCCGCGCTGCCCGGCACGATGATGATCGCAGGGTGCGGTCCGTCACCAGATGGAAGTGCCAACAGCGCGTCGATCTGCAGTCGCGCTGCCGGGCCGCCGGGCGACATCGCTTCGTGGAAGTTCACCGGGTTGGCGGAGTCGATGCGCAGCCGCTCCGTGGCGAGCGCTGCCAGTTGAAGTGCGGCATCATCGAGAGCATTCGTCACGCTCGGCATCGTACGTTGCGGCGGCTGATCCGAAACGCGCTTGCCCGGCGCGCGAGGGTCGCCGACACTGGGGGCATGACCAGTCACTCGGCGGGGAATACGCAGGACGCCTTCTTCCCGTCGGCGTTCGCCGCGTCCATGCCCACCATCGTGTCCGGCCACGGTGAGGTTCTCCTCGATGACCGTGGTCGCGAACTCATCGATGTGTGCTCGGGCCCGTTCCTCGCCGCGCTCGGCCAGGGGAACGAGCGCGTGTTGGCGGCGATGCTGCAGCAGGGCCGGCAGCTGTCGTACGTGTACTCGCGCATGACACGGCACCCGGCCAATGCCGCGCTCAGCGGACGGCTGGCGGCGATGGCCGGCCCGGGGTTCGAACGCGTGCACCTGACGTCGGGCGGGTCCGAGGCCAACGAGATGGCGATCAAGATGCTGCGCATGCGGGCCATTGCCCGTGCCGAGCGCGATCGAACTCGCGTCATCACGTTGATGCCCGGTTATCACGGCGCCACCGTCAACACGCTCGGCTACAACGGCGACGAGTCGGTGGGGGCGACGTGGGGTGCGATGACGGTGGAGGCCGCGCGCATTCCCGCACCGCTGACGTATCGAGCGCCCAGTGCGGAACACGCTGCGCAGACCAGCCTTGCGGCGCTGGACCAGTTGCTGGCCGAGATCGGCCCCGAGCGCGTACTGGCGATCATGGTCGAGCCGATCGGTGGCCAGGCCAGCGGCGTCAACGTGCCGCACCCCTCATTCCTCAGGGGCTTGCGCCAGGTGTGCGATCGCACCGGCATCGCTCTGGTGTTCGACGAGATCGTCACTGCGTTGCGCACGGGTGCCTTCCTCGCGGCCCATCACGACCCGACGGCGCTGCCTGACATCGTCACGATGGCCAAGGGCCTGGGTGCCGGCTACGCACCGCTTGGTGCGGTGCTGACCTCCGCTGCGCTGGCCGACGAGTTGGCCGCCACCGTCGGCTTCGTCGTATCGCACTCGTACGACGCCAGCCCGATCGCGTGTGCGGCGGGCGAGGCGGTGCTGGCCGAGATCCAGGATCGCGGGTTGGTGCAGCGCGCCGCCGAGTTGGGCGACCACCTGCGCGCCGGGCTGAATCACCTGGCCGCGCAGCACGAGATCATCGGCGATGTGCGCGGTCGCGGGTTGTTGCAAGCGATCGAGCTGGTGGCCGACCGCGCCACCGGCGAGAGCTTTCCAGCCGACGTCGACCCGGCCCAGCAGATCGCGAGCGCAGCACTGGACCACGGTCTGCTGCTGTACTCGCGTCGCCAGAACGGCGGCCGCTACGGAGACTGGCTGCTGTTCGCACCGCCGCTGATCGTCGACGAAGCGGTGATCGACACCATCGTCGAACGCCTCGACGCAGTGCTGCGCGCCGTCACGCCTTCTCTGCGTGGCCGGTGAAGTCCTCCATCGTCCGGTACACACCGATGATGCGGTCGGCGATGAAGTCGCGCGCCCCGATCGGGATGACGCCCTTCAGCATCTCGCTGAGCATCACCGTCTTGGGCAGCACCACGAACGGGCGACCGGCCAGCATCGCCGACCACGACTCGTTCACCACATCGGCGGGGTCCAGGATCGGCAACAGCGGCGCCGACTTGGCGCCCTCGAACATGCCGGTGCGCACGTAGTACGGGCACACCGTCGTCACCTTCACGTGGCCGATGCCGGCCTGCTTCAGTTCGAGGCGCACGGAGTCCGACCAGCCGATGACCGCCCACTTCGACGCGGCGTACACCGCCATGCGCGGATTCGGCGTGAGGCCCGCAGCCGAAGCGAGGTTCAGCAAGCGACACTCGCCCTTGCCGGCCACCATCGCCGGCAAGAACTCGTGCGCGACGTACATGGGCGCCAGCGTGTTGACGTCGATCGTGCGCTTCGTGTCGCCCTGCGGGTCGGCTTCCCAGAAGTAGTGGTTGCCGCGCACGATGCCCGCGTTGTTGACCACGACGTCGATCGTGCCCGTCTCCTTGCGCACGGCTTGTGCGGTGGAGGCGACTTCGTCCGCGTCGGCGACGTTCACCACCCAGCCACTCACCACGGTGCCCTTCGATGCCTGCGCGGCCAGGTCGTCGAGCGTCGCGTTCAACGCGGCCTCGTTGACGTCCCACAGCACCACCGCGGCAGCACCTTCGGCGACGGCGCGTTCGGCGAACAACTTGCCCATGCCCATCGCACCGCCCGTCACGAGCACGCGCTTGCCCTTCACCGACTTCATGACGTCCTCCCTGCCTTTCGCGCGGCGAGTGCCGCTTTGCGGACGCGCGCGAAGTCCTTGTCCGAGTACGGCCCGTTCACCCCGCTGATCGTGGCCAGCTTCATCCCGTGCTTCAGGCCGAGGCGGTAGATCTCCTTGACCTTCGGCCAACTGATCTGGCGGCCGACGGTGAAGTTCTCGTAGCGACCCTCCAGCGCGAGCACGATCGTCTCCGCCAAGCAGGCGTACGCGACATGGTGCGGAAGGCCGATCGTCTTCATGTGCACGTCGCCGGGAAGCTCGACCTCGCCCGACTCGATCACCAGCACGTCCGGCCGCTTGGCGACATCCTCCGCGGACAGGTCCAGCGGGCGGGCGACGTCGGTGATCACACAGCCGGGCTTGACGGCCATGATGTCCAGCACCTTCTGCCCTGCTGCCGAGGTGGCGGTGACGATGACATCCATGTCGGGCAACGCTGCCGACGGGCTGGTGGCCACGTGCACCACCGCGCGCGGGTGATCGGCCTCGATCTCGCGCTTGATCTGCAACAGCTTGGCGGTCTCGGGCGACACCAGCCACAGTTCGTCGGCGGCCAGCGCGAGCAACCGCGCACAGGCAGAACCGATGGCACCCGAGGCGCCAACCACCATCGCCTTGCCGCGGATGGCGCCGTCGGCATCGATTTCGGCGATCCCCAAGCGGCGCACTGCCTCGTGCGCTGCCCACAGCGCACCCGACGCGCTGTAGCTGTTGCCCGTGGTGACCGGCAGCGGTGCTTGCTTGGCGACGGTGACACCAGCGTCGCCCACCACTTTGGTGAACGCGCCCAGCCCCATGATCTGCGCGCCCAACCGGCGCGACAGATCGGCCGCCTGCAGCAGTCGCGAGTAGGTGAACTCCGGCGGATGGGCCAGCATCTCCTTCGGGGTGCCGCCGACGGTGATCAGCCACCCTTCGGCCTCGTCGCCGGTCGCCGACACGATGCCGGTGACATGGCTGTACACGAACGGTGGCGCGTAGGCGATGCCCTTCTCCACCAGCCGCGTCATCCCGGGCACATTGGTGAGCATGCCCAGCGGCTCGACGTTCTTGAAGTACTGCGTGGACAGCGGGTGAATGACGAACGAGAAGCGGCTCTTGCGCCGCCGACCGTGCGGCCACAGCAGGCGTGGCTCCAGCCCGGCCTGCTGGATGAACTGGGCCAGGTGATCAGTGGTCAGCCTGGTTCCGGCAGGAAGCGTGGCGGCCACCATCGCTTCGTACATCGCCGGCACGATCACCGTGGTCGACGGGTCGAACGGCTGGGGCACGACGTCGACCACCAAGTCCGCGCCCATGTCGGCGAGCACCTGCAACCTGTGATCAGACACGGTGCTGGTGATGACCGCCTTGCCGGCCAACGGCGGCAGGTCGAAACGCATCAGCTCGCTGAACGAGCCGATGATCACATCTGCGTCACGAGCTGCGAGGTGCGCGACCTTGTCGGTGAACCAACCGGCGGGCCCGGTGATGTGATCCTTCACGAACCCAGGGATCTGACTCCAGACGCGCTCGCTCAGATCTGCCGCCGCGGCGGTCACCGGGTTGGTGGTGAATCGGCCCGGCAAGGACAGCGGATGGTCCGGCTGGTCGAAGACGACGTTGTCGGTGAACTCGTGCAGCACCGCGACCGTGCGCTCACGGGTGGTGCTGCCCACCACCACGACACGGGCGTTGGAGAAGTAGCCCGGCATCTCCGCCTCGACGCGGCGGATGGCCCACTCCTGCAGGATGTCGGCCAGCAGCGAGTCGTCGCGCACCGGCACCCGCGTGGTGGCTTCCTTGATCCGCTGCAGTTCCCCCACCGGCCCGGTGAACAGGCCTGCGGCCTGCGCCTCGCGCACGCCGCTGAGCGCGATCGCGTCGGCCTTCTTCGACCACTGCTGCACCAGAGCCTCGACCTGCTCGGCGTCGCCGTTGGCGCCGGCGCGCACCAGCCGGAAGTGGTGCCCGCCCAGCGTGGCTCGGCGGTCGTAGTCCTGCTCGTCGCTCTGGAAGGTGACGTTGGCGACGAGCGTGTACTGACGTGCAGGCATGGCGCCTCCTCGTGGGCATCCCCTGCAGCGATGGTACGTCCGGGCGCCCTTGCCCGAACCGGGCTTCAACTCCTCAGACGCGCGGACCTAAGACCCGAAGACGATCTCAGGTCACGATGACGGTGATGGTCATTCCGGCTGCGTAGTGGCCGGGCTGATGGCACCCGATCTCGTAGGTGCCGGGAGCGTCGAAGGTGTAGGTCAATGTGCCCTGAGCACCCGGCTGCACCGTGATCGCCGGCTCGCCGGCTCCGTGACCGGGCATGTCCATCCCGTCCATGCCGGCCATCGTCGTGGCGGTCGCCATCGCGGCCATCTCGGCGTCGTGTTCCAGCTGAGCCTCGTGGTCACCGATGAACGCGTCGTGAGGGATCTTGCCGTCGTTGGTGAAGTCGAACTCCACCTCCGTGCCGGCCGCGACCGTGAACGCCTGCTTGTCGAAGCCGATGTCGTGCATGTGGATCTGCACCGGCTTGCCGACCTCGATCACGTCGGCAGCGGTCGCCCCCGGAGAAGCGGGCGCACTGGCGCCGTCGCCAGGCTCACTGCCGCATGCCGTCGTGAAGACGGCCGTGACCGTGAGCAACGCGGCCGTAATGGATAGGTAGGCCCGAGGACGAAGCATCTTGGCGGTCTCCAGATCGAAAGGGATGTCGATGGGACTCATTGTGCACGGAGATGCCACGGTCGCGGCCGCGCCGAGGGGTTCACGAGGCACGGCAGCCTGAAGCGACTCTCAGGTCTCGCCTGCGGGCCAGGTACTGTCGCACGAAACAGCCAGCTTGGTGGGTCGATGGACACAGCGCGTCAGATCATTCGTTACAGCATCCCCGGCAGCGTGGCCGTGCTGGTGGCCCTTGCTGTTCACTCGATGTATCTCTCCTGGGTGCATCAGGTCAGCACCGCGCACCTTCCCTTGTCGACGGTGACTTCCGGGCAAGCAGCGACCATCGCCGTCGTGACGATTCCTCTCGGCTTCCTGCTCTACCAGTTCTACTTCGCGAAGTCCGGCCCTGTCGTGGGCGGGCGGCACGTCGACAAACCTTGGCTGCCAGTTCGAGCGGACCGAGGCTCCGATGCCCTGTGCGCGATCCGTACCGAAGACGTCGACCGCCTTCACCGGGTCGGCATCTTCACAGAAACGCGCGATGTCGTGCGTCCGGGATGGATGGGTCTCGGTCTACGCCTCGACCCCCAGAAGCTCGCGGACCTTCGTTCCAGCTACGTGGCTGACCACGACAGCTGCTCTGATTCGACGACGCAGGCGTGCCCGTATGGGCACCTTTGGTGTCGGTGTGCCGATCTGGCCGGCCTCGCAATTCGTCAGGAGTGGATCGCGTTCTACCGCCTTCGGTGCTCGGTGAACTGGCAGGCGACGACCTCGCTGCTTTCCGCGGCCGACGTGACGCAGGCGCCGCTCATTCAGCGATCCGAGTACACCACGATCAGCGATATCTACCACGGGCTCGGCTGTACTCGACTGGCTGTGAGTCTCAGCCTCGCCGCAACTCTCGGATATGAGCTGGTCAGCTACCACGGTGCGCAGCTCGCTTGGGAGTACCTGGCAGCCTGCGGCATCGCCGGCTTGCTGTTGTGGTCGGTTCTCACTCGTGTACGAGCGCACACGTGGTCGACGTTGGCAGTGCTTCTCCGCAACTCGTTCGCTGTCTTCGGCGGTCGTCTCATCGCAGAGATCAGTTCGCAGAGCAGCCCACGCGCCGCTGCGCCGTCGGTCCGTAGGAGGACCGTCACGTCGGCCAGCCGCTAGCTTGCCTGCATGCTCGCTCGACGTGGAGGACGCTGATGGCCGGTGGGCTGTTCGGACTGTTGGACGATGTGGCCGCGCTGGCGAGAGCTGCTGCAGCGTCGGTCGACGACATCGGCATCGCGGCCAGCAAGGCGTCGGTGAAGGCGGCCGGGGTCGTCGTCGACGACACTGCCGTCACCCCGGCCTACGTGCACGGCCTGTCCCCGGACCGTGAAGTGCCGATCATCAAGCGCATTGCCAAGGGGTCGCTGCGCAACAAGCTGCTCTACATCCTTCCGGCGGCGATCCTGCTCAGCCAGTTCGCGCCGGTCCTGGTCGAGATCATCCTGATGTGCGGTGGCACGTTCCTCTGCTACGAGGGTGCCCACAAGGTGCAGCACAAGTGGGTTCACCGTGGCGACCGCCCAGCGGAGGCCACTGACGAAGTCGCGAAGGAAGTGCTGGGGCAGGACCACGAGGAAGCGACGATCAAGAGCGCGATCCGCACCGACTTCATCCTCTCCGGCGAAATCATGGTCATCGCGCTGAAGGACGTCATCGACGAAGGGTTCGTGTCACGCACGATCATCCTCATGATCGTCGCCGTTGCGATCACCTTCGCGGTCTACGGCGTGGTGGCGCTGATCGTGAAGATGGACGATCTCGGCCTGCGGATGGTCGGGACGGGCAAACCGTCGGCGATGAAGATCGGCCGCGGGCTGGTGGCCGGCATGCCGAAGCTGCTCGGCGCGCTCGCCAGCATCGGCACGGTAGCGATGCTGTGGGTGGGTGGACACATCCTCCTGGCCGGCAGCGACGAACTCGGCTGGCACACCCCGTACCACTGGGTGCACGACCTCGAACACCATGTGCACGACGTGGTGCTGGGTGGTCTGTGGGGTTGGCTGATCAACACCGGCATTTCCGCGCTGCTCGGCCTGGTGGTCGGGTTCGTCGTGGTCGGCGTCGTGCGACTGATGCCCACGCGCAAGCCGCACTGACGGCTCGGCGGCCGCGCCTCACTCCTCGGTGCGCGCCGGGTCGTGCTCGGGCAGCACCTCGCGCAGGATCGGGATGCGCTTCCAGTCAGGCACGGGCGTCTCCTGCCCCGGCTGCGGAACGAACGGCGACAACTCGTTGTCACGGTGGATGTAACGGCCGCAGTTGGGGAACACCCGCGCCACCTTGACCTGCAACACGGCCTCGGCCCCGTGGAACTCGGCGACCGACGCTTGATCGGTGAGTACCGCCCCCGTGCCGTGCAGGCGCACGCGCCACGGGCGCGACTGGTCCACGAACAGCAGGGCAACCCGACCGTTGTCGAGCACGTTGCCCAACGTGCGCCACATGCCGTTGCCGTTGTAGATCGGCAGCCGTAGCTCGCTCGGGTCGATCACTTGCACGAACCCGGGCAGGCCCCCCTTGTACGACACGTCGGGCCAGCCAACGGCATCGACCGTCGCCACCCACACGGCGCGCTGCTCGCGGATCAGTTCGATGTCGCCGTCGTTCATCTCGCCGTGCAAGGTCAGCTCCTGCAGACGGTCTGCCAAGCGTCGTGAATCGAACTCGTCCTGCAGGGCGCGTGCCCCATCTCCGTACAACCCGCCGGGTGTCTGTTGGTGAGCCGTCATGGGTGCAGCGTAGGGCAGTCACGCAACAGGGGCCGTCCGCATCGGCCGAGTCGGTCCGATAGCGTCCGGCACCCATGGTGAGAATCCTCGACTACAACGGCCGCGACGCCGAACGGACGGTGACCGTGGCGTCGATCGCGGCGCTGAAAGGCAGCGGTCGCCAGTTCACCCAGGTGACTGCCGGCACCGCGGAAGAAGCCGCTGCTGCCGAAGCCGCGGGCATCGAGATGGTCGTGTGCATGGCCCAGTCAGTGCCGCAGGTACGCGAAGGCAGCAAGCGTCTGTTCGTGACGGCTGCCATCGACTTCGGCGGCGAGATCACTCCCGACGATCTGCTGGCCACCGCATTACGCGCGCTCGGCAATGGCGCCGATGCGGTCATCACCGCACGCCGGCTCGATGCGGTGCGGCTGCTGGCGGCCGAGGACATCCCGGTGATGGGTCACCTCGGGTTCGTGCCGAAGAAGTCCACCCTGTTCGGCGGCGTGCGCGCCGTCGGCCGCACTGCCGCGGAGGCCACCGCGCTGTGGCGCAAGTTCCAACAGCTGGAAGAGGCGGGGGCCTTCGCTGTCGAGTGCGAGCTGATCCCCGCCGAAGTGCTCGCACAGATCACCCCGCGCACGAGCATGGCCACCATCTCGCTCGGCTCCGGCGGTGCTGCCGACGTGATGTTCCTGTTCCAGTCCGACATCTGCGGCGAAAGTCCGCGGGTTCCGCGGCACGCTCGTGTGTACGGTGACGTCGCCGCGCTGCAACGCCAGATCGCGGCCGAGCGAGTGAAGGCGTTGTCCGCCTTCCGTGCCGACGTCCAGAGCCGCAGCTTCCCCAACGCGGCCGAGGTCGGGGCCATCGACCCAGCTGAGCTCGCCGGGTTCATCCGCTCGCTCGACGCCTGATCACGGAGATACGTCGTGGACGAGAAAACCGTTCTGCACAACTACTTGAAGTCCGCACGGCAGGCACTGCTGTGGAAGCTGGAGGGCCTGTCCGACTACGACCTGCGCCGGCCGCTGACCGCGACGGGCACCAACCTGCTGGGTGTGCTGAAGCACATCGCCAGCGTGGAGATGGGCTACTTCACCAGCGTCTTCAACCGTCCCTGCGACGTGCCCCTGCCGTGGTTCGACGAGGGTGCAGAACCCAACGCGGACATGTGGGCCACCGCGGACGAGACCTACGAGCAGATGGTGGCCCTGTACCACCGTTCGTGGGAGCTCAGCGATGCCACCATCGAGGAGTTGCCGCTCGATGCCAAGGGCTATGTGCCCTGGTGGCCGGAAGAGCGCAGGGAACCCACGTTGCACACGGCGTTGGTCCACCAGCTGACGGAGACCAACCGCCATCTCGGCCAGATCGACATCTTGCGCGAACTGATCGACGAGTCCGCCGGCCACCGCGAGGGTGTCGACAACATGGCCGACGTCGACGCCGATTGGTGGCCTCGCTACCGCGACCGCCTTGAGCATCTCGCCCGTTCGTTCCGTGGCGACGGCCCGGGCGTGGCGGTGCGCGACGCACGCATGGCGCGGCCGGCGCGCGACCTCGCTGCGACGACCGCGTTCTACACCGATGTGGTCGGTCTGGCTCGCCTCGGTGGGTTCGTCGACCACGACGGTCTGGACGGGGTGTTCGTCGGCCCACCCGGTGGGGCATGGCACCTCGAACTGACTCACCATTCGTCCGCGGAGCCTGCACCGAACCCCACCGACGAAGACCTCTTGGTGCTCTACGTGACCAGCGAGGAAGCTGCGGCCGTGACAGCCCGCTTGAGCGCGGCCGGTCACCCGGCCTTCGTGCACCCCAACCCGTACTGGGCGAAGGTCGGCGCCTACTGCCACCGCGACCCCGACGGCTACGTGCTGGTGATCTGTCCCGAGTAGCACCCCCTGTGTCATGCGCGAGACTCGTGCCATGACCATCGAGATGGTGCCCATCGGCACGGTGCGCAACGACCGCACCGAAGCCACCGACGACGACTGGGACCGCGTCGACAGTGTGATCCGGCTCGACCTCGCCGTACTGAGCGACGACGCGACTGCGGGGCTGCGCGGGTTCTCGCATGTGGAGGTCGTGTTCGTCTTCGACCGCGTCAACGCCGATGGTGTGGTGCGCGGCAGCCGCATCCCGCGCGGCAACCCGCAGTGGCCGGAGGTCGGCATCCTCGCCCAGCGAGCGAAGAACCGTCCCAACCGCATCGGCACGACCGTGTGTGAGCTGATGGCGGTCCGCCCGGGCGGGATCGTCGAGGTGCGCGGACTCGACGCGATCGACGGGACGCCGGTGCTGGACATCAAGCCGTACATGGTCGAGTTCGGCCCACGCGGCGATGTGCTGCAGCCCGAGTGGAGCCACCAGCTGATGGCCGACTACTGGCTGATCGGTGGTCAACCGGACACTCGACTCGACCCCGACGCGTGGCTGGCCGAAGTGTTGCGATCCCCGGCGGACAGCGGTCGCTTGGAGATGATCGTCCGTCGCCCTGCAGTCGACGAGCGCGAAGTGCTGCCGCACGCGGAACTCGATGTCACGGTGGGGCTGGTGGGCGACAACTGGTTGGCCCGCGGCAGCCGCAGCCGCGTGGACGGCACGGCCGAGCCGGAGGCACAGCTGAACATCATGAACTCGCGGTGTGCGCGGCTGGTCGCCGGTGGCGAGGAGCGCATGCCGCTGGCCGGCGACCAACTGTTCGTCGACCTCGACCTCTCGCCCGACAACCTGCCCACAGGCACTCGCTTGCAGATCGGCACTGCGGTCATCGAAGTGACGGCCAAGCCGCATACGGGTTGCGCGAAGTTCACCCGCCGCTTCGGGTTGGAGATGCATCGCTGGATCAACGGCAGGGTCGGCAAGCAGTTCCGCCTCCGTGGCATCTGCGCCAAGGTGGTGGTCCCGGGCACGATCACCACCGGCGATGTGGTCGTGAAGCTCGCCGCCGACTGAGCCTCGCGCCCGCAACTACCATCGCCGACGGTGGACGTATTCGCGGAAGTCGCCCGTACGCGACATGCAGTGGCCGATCAGATCGACGCGCTCGCGGCGGAGGATGTCGCACGGTTCGATGTGGACTCTTGGTGTGCCGGTTGGCGGTGCCACGACGTGCTCGGGCACCTCGTGCACCTCGCGGAGGCGACGCAGTGGACGATGATGCGCGACCTGGTGCGCAACGGCCCCAGCCCGGACAAAGCGCTCGGCGGCCGAGCACGAGCTCTCGGTGCGCTCCCGGTTCCAGAACTCACCGCCCGCTTGCGCGCTGCGGCGAACGGGCGGTTCCACATCATTGGCTCACCCGCAATCGTGGCGTTGGGGGAGCTGTTCGTCCACGGCAGCGATCTGCTGCGTCCGCTGGGCGAGCACGTTCCGGCCGACCCGGCCGCAGTGGCGGCAGTGCTTCCCGCGTATCGACGGATCGGCTCGTTGGCGTTCCACGGGGCGCCCGCGCGCAAGGTCACGCTGGTGGCCACTGACATCGAGCATCGGCTGGGTGACGGCCCGGAGGTGCGCGGCACGGCGCTCGATCTGCTGCTGCTGCTCGCCAACCGTCCACAGGTGCTGCCGGCGCTCAGCGGCCCCGGTGTGGAGCTGCTGCGGTTCTAGAGGTCCTCGGCGACCGCGCAGTTGCGCCCCGCCGCTTTGGCGGCGTACAGCAACCGGTCGGCGCGCTGCAGGATGTCCTCCTGCGTCTCGCCGCGGTGAGCGATCACCACACCGGCGCTGATCGTCAACTGCAGACCTGGGGCCAGATCGGTCCAGTCGCGAGTCTCCAGCTCGTGCCGCACGCGATCCACCCACTCCACGATCTCCTGCGGCCCCGTGGACCGATGCACCACGAGGAACTCCTCGCCTCCGAGGCGAGCGACGAACGAGTCAGCACTGGCAGGGGCCAGTGAGTCGCTGAGGTGGAGCGCAACAGCGCGGATCACGCCATCACCCACAGGATGTGAGTACAGGTCGTTGACCTGCTTGAAGTGATCGAGATCGATGAGAACGACGCTGAGCGTGTGCGTCGCCGCGTCGTGGATGTCGGCGAGCCACATCGGCAAGGTCTCGTCCACGAAACGGCGGTTGTAGACCTCGGTGAGCGGATCGACCCGCGCCTGCATGCGGAACAGCTCCGCCTGACGCCTGGCCTCTGTGGTACGGAACAACGCTTCACGAGTACGGGCCGCCGCACGGTTCTGCTGGGACCGCAGTGCAACTTCTGCCGAGTGGTAATCACGATGAGCGTCGTAGGCGCGTTGATGATCACCACGCGCCGCGTGCAGCCGCGCGGCGACCTCCATCGCCGCCACTCGCATCCCCGACAGCGACCTTCGATCGCACCACGAGACGCATTCGGCAAGCTCGCGTTGTGCTGCGTCAAGCCGACCTTGAGCGAGCAGGATCTCGGCAAGTGTCAGCGCCATTTCGGCCTGAGCGGTGGCCTTGGTGTCACCGTCGCGGGCGAGCATTGCCTTGCCGTCGCGGGCAGAGTGCTCGGCGGCAGCGAACTCGCCGTTCACCAGGTGGGCGCGTGCGATCGTCTCGGCGAAGTCCGAGTTCATGTCGTGCTCGCTGCATGCCCGCTGCAGCGCGGCAGCAGCGGCGGTCGCCCTAGCGCCGTCCCCACACTCGGACTCCAGCACCGTGAGGTTGTTCAACAGGATCAGCAGCTGCTCGTGGTCCTCGGCAATGGTGAACAACGTCTGGGCCTCGGCGTACCAGCGGCGTGCCTCCGCCTCCGACCCGTCGAAGGCCAGCGCATCGGCCAGCCGTAGCAGGTAGACGCCGCGCTCGCGGATGGCGACCGTGTTGTCGAGCTGGTCCACCGCGCGTACTGCGTGGTCCAACGAGGCGGCGGGGTCGCCGATCCCTTCGAAAATGGATGACAACACCAAGTGGCTGCGTGCGACCACCAGCGGCGCGTTGTGCGTGCTGGCCCAGGTGTGCACCTCGACCGCCATGGCGGTGGCGGTGGCGATGTCGCCGACGCGATGGAGCATGTCGGCGACGACGAGGCGGGCTCGCGCCGTCGCCACCGAGTCCTCCATGGAAGCTGCTTCCTCCTCCACCTGGCGGGCGATCTGCAGGCGCGCCTCCACGCCCGACGAGCGTGCCCACTCCAACTGCGTCAGTCGGTCGTCCAGTGAGCGGTCCGCAACTTCTGAACCCACCGCCTCAGTATTGCCGTCAGGGGTGCTGCTGGATCACTCGGCGAACCGAGTCAGGCACCCGTACATCGGCCGGAACGTCATCCGACGGTTCGGGTTCGCCGGCCACGATGCGCAGCGGCACCACACCTGCCCACACCGGTGTTCCGAGATCCGCTTCTTCGTCGTTCACCCCACCGGTGCGCACCTTCGCCGACGCCTCGTCGATCGGCAGCGCGATCACCTTTGTGGCGGCCAGCTCTTTCGATGTATTGGGCCGAATCTCGCCGACACGTCCGGGCAGGACGTGATCGACGATCGCGTCGAGCGCGGCTGCAATTTCGGCCGGGTCGTCCACCAGGCGGGCAGGACCAAACACCATGACGGTGCGGTAGTTCATCGAGCTGGCGAACCCGGACCGCGCCACCACCAACCCGTCGAGGTGAGTGATAGTGCA